>NZ_JAXCIS010000023.1:0-151818 GCF_034044025.1 Pseudomonas sp. SED1 | reverse complement strand
GACCCACCGCTTTCGCGAGCAAGCCCGCTCCCACATAAAGCAGCTCCTACACAAAGCGTCTCTCTCACAAGGCGCTTATCTCACAAGGCGCCTTTCCCCTCAGCGCATCTGCAGAATGATCGGGCTACTGCTCGCCGGGCCCGTGTGCTCACGCAACTTGCCCACCGCCTTCGCATCCACCGCACCGCCCTGATTGCCCCAGGTACCGCGCACAAACGTCAGCACCTCGGCAATCTCCTGATCCGACAACTGCTCCCTGAACGCCGGCATGCGATAAGCATCCGCCACATTCGCCGCCACCACCCGCTGCGAGCCATTCAAGGTGATATTGATCGCCGAAGCATTCTCCTTGGCCAACGCCGAAGTCGCACCCGCCAGCGGCGGCATCCAGTCCGGTTGCCCTTTACCTTCCAACCCGTGGCACGACGCACAACGGGTCACATAGGTATGGGCGCCCGGTGCATCCAGGCGTTCCGCAGCCGACACTGCCTGATACTGCCAGGCCTTACCATCACGCTGCTCGTCCCCCGGCAACGACCTGAGATACCGCGCAATCGCCGCCAGGTCATCGTCGGTCATGAACTGCGTGGAGTTGTTGAACGCCTCGGTCATCGAGCCATAAACCACCGCATGTTTATTGCGACCGGTCTTCAGGAATTGCACCACTTCCGGCTCACTCCAGCGCCCCAGGCCCGTGTTGTGATCGTCCCGCAGGCTCGGTGCGTACCAGCCATCCAACAAGCCACCGGCCAGATACGGTTTACCGCTCTCATCCAGCGCCTTCTCGTTAAAGGCCAAACCCCGTGGCGTGTGGCAACTGCCGCAATGCCCCGGCCCCTGCACGATGTAGGCGCCGCGGTTCCACAGTTCATCCTTCCCAGCCTTCGCTACGTAGGGCTTGCTGTCGGTAAACACGCCATTCCACAGCGCGATTGGCCAACGCATATTCAATGGCCACGGGATCGAACTCTCGATATTCGCCTGCCGCACCGGCGCCACGCCCTTCATGAAGAACGCATACAACGCGCGCACATCCTCGTCGCTGAGCTTGGCATAGGACGGATACGGCATCGCCGGATACAGCCGACGCCCACCCGGCGCGACACCCTGGCGCACCGCGCGGTCGAAGTCGGCGAGGCTGTAGCGGCCAATACCCGTTTCCGGGTCCGGCGTGACGTTAGTGGCATGGATCGCCCCCAGCGGCGTGGCCATTTCCAGCCCACCAGCAAAAGGCGCGCCGTTGGGCACGCTGTGGCACGCCACACAATCGCTGAGCCGAGCGACATACTCGCCTCGGGCGATCAGCGCCGGGTCTGCGGCGACAGGCTCGGCGCCCAGCGGCGAAACCGGCTCACGGGTGACATACCAGGCCAACAGGCCTGCCGCGACCAGGCACGGCAGCGCCAGCCAGCCAACGGTTCTTGCGAATCGACGGTTGTTCATAAGTGCTCAGGCCCCGGTCAGGTGAAGGAGTAGCGGCTTAACGGCATGCTGCGAATGCGCTGCCCCGTCAAGGTCGCCACGGCGTTGGCCACGGCGGGTGCCACGGCTGGCAGCGGCGGTTCGCCAATGCCACCCATTTTTTCCCCGCTCTCGATCACGCGCACATGCACCCGCGCCATCCGCGAAGGCGGCAGCACCGGATACAAATCGTAGTTACGCGCCCGAGGCAAGCCGTCCACATACACCGCCTCTTCCAACAGCACCTGGGACAAGCCCAGCGACACTGCCCCATGCACCTGCGCCTCGACAATCGCCGGGTTGACGATGCTGCCCGGGTCGATCGCCTGCCAGATGTCATGCACCTTGACCTGCCCGTTCTCGATCGACACCTCGGCGATCACCGCCGTCTGCGTGCCGAACGGCGACGCCATTGCCACCCCACGGGCGCGCTTGCTGCCGTCTTCGGCGGTAAACGGACCACGTTTCCAGCCCCCCGACAACTCGCCCACCGCCTTCAGCAGCGTGGTCAGCCGCTGGTTATCCCGCAACAGATGCAGGCGCAACTCGAACGGGTCTTTACCGCCCTTGTCAGCCAGTTCATCCAGAAAGGCTTCATAGAAAAAGTCATTCAGCGAGTTACCCACCGAGCGCCAGTAACCCAGCATCACCGGGCCCTTCACATAAATCTGCGCGATGCGCTTGTTGGGAATCGCATACGACTTCCCGGACAACCCCTCCAGCGCCGTCGGGTCGAGCTTCTCGCCCTGTTTACCGGCCAGAGCCTCGGTCGGCCCCTCCGTGGCACTCACCGCTTCAATCGCCACCGGCCAGCCATCACTGTCCAGCGCCCCACGGAAATTCACCGCCGCGACAGGGCGCAGCACATCCCGCAGAAACTCTTCTTCACGGCTCCAGATCAACTTCACCGGGCGCCCAACCGCCTTGGCCAACTCAATGGCCTGTGGGTAAGGGCTGGCGGAGTCATACAGAAAGTGCCGGCCGAAAAACCCACCCAACAGCGGCGAATGCAGGTTAATCCTCGACGGGTCGAGACCGGTGCGCTTGGCGATATCGGCCAGGAACATATCCTGCGCCTGATTCGGCAACCAGATCTCCAGCGAACCATCAGGATTGAAACGCGCCAGCGCCGAAGGCGGCTCCAACTGCGCATGGTGCAGATACTGATTGTGGTAAGTGGCCTCGATCTTGGTCTTGGCATTGGCCAGCGTGCCGGCCACATCACCCTCGTTTTCATCATCCCGGGCCGGGCCGGTTTCTGCGGCCAGGCGCTTGAAATGCTCGTCGCTGGAAAAGTCCTTCGGCATCCCGCGCACTTTCGAATCCGCCGTCGGCTCCAGCCAATCGACCTGAATCGACTCCACCGCACGCTTGGCATGCCACCAACGCTCAGCCACCACCGCCACCGCACCCGGCAGGCGATGCACCGAATGCACCCCCGGCATGGCCTTGACCTGGTCCTCATTGCGCAGGCTACCCACCGTCATGCCCAACCGGGGCGCATGCTGCACCGCCGCGTGGAGCATGCCGTCGACCTTCATATCAATGCTGTACAGCGCCTTGCCGGTGGACTTGTCATACGCATCCAGACGCTTCACCGGCTTGCCGATCCAACGGAACTGGCTCGGATCCCGCAGCTTCACGCTGGCCACGTCCGGCACCGGCAGGTCCATCGCCCGCCCGGCCAACTCGCCATACGTAAGGGAACGCCCGGACGCCGCGTGCACCACCTTGCCCGGCTCGGTCGACAACTCACCCACCGGCACCTTCAGCGCCTGTGCCCCGGCCTCCAGCAACATCGCCCGGGCCAACGCACCCAGCCGGCGCATCGTCGGGTAACTCATGCGCACCGACATACTGCCGCCGGTGATCCGCATGCCGTTCTCCATCACCACAAAGGCTTCACCGGGCGGGGCGCACTCAACCAGGAACGTGGCCGGGTCGGCGTCCAACTCCTCGCCGACAATCTGCGCCATCGCCGTGAACGTGCCCTGGCCGCCTTCGATAAAAGGGCTGAGCAAGCGAATCGTGTTGTCCGGACGAATCTCCAGGAACGCCGGCACCTGCGTACCGCGCTCACCAGCCGCCGCCGCAGTGGCCGCCTGCACCCGGCCAGAACCCAACGGCAGACCAAAACCAATCACCAACGCACCCACGGCCGTACTGGCCAGGAAACGACGGCGGGACAGGTTCACCGGGTCATTCAACGCCGCGACCAAAGGCAGGGCAGCGGGATCAATGCGAACGTTCATCAGGCGTCTCCCTTCGCAAGGTCATGCACCGCCGCATGAATCGCGTTATAGGTGCCGCAGCGGCAGAGATTAACCATCGCCGCGTCGATCTGCGCGTCGGTCGGCTTCGGCGTTTGCTTGAGCAGCGCCGTCGCCGCCATCACCTGGCCGGACTGGCAGTAACCGCACTGAGCGACCTGATACTCGACCCAGGTCGCCACCACCCGCTTACCGACATCATCGGACTCGATCGCCTCGATGGTCGTGATCTCCCGACCGACCACCCCGGAGACCGGCGTGACGCAGGAACGGACCACATTGCCGTCCACAAGCACAGAGCACGCACCACACTGCGCCAGACCGCAGCCATATTTGGTACCGGTCATGCCCAGGTTGTCGCGGATGACCCAGAGCAGAGGCGTGTCGGGTTCTGCATCGACTTGGTGGGTCTGCTGGTTAATTCGTAATTCCATGGCTCACCCGCTGATCATCGGTTGGTGTTGCATTTTTTTAGTATTTTTGGGCGGTGAAGTGGGGCTTCGCCGCAGGGCATCGTTGGCCCGTTATGGTTCACGCGCGCGTGGTTTGAGTAGTTTAGCGGGCGTTTGGATTGACTCTAGACCGTAGGTCAGGGGGGCGCTATGCGGAGGGTGAAAGGTCGGAGGATTAGGCAAGTATTCGACAGGAATGCGATAGGGGAGGCGGGAGTATGGGCGTAAGCGTCAATCGGTGGACGTTCGATCTACGAAGCTTCGTGGTTGCCTTGGTCAGCACAGTAGCTGTAATTTCGTTCTTCAGTTAGCGAGGATATTTCATTGAACGACTCTGAACATTTGGAAGAACTGTGCGCCCGTTTCAACTCCGGGGAACAGCTGAGTTTTACGTTTTTCTGGGGGCACCAACGCAGCAAAACGGCCGTCACCGCTTCGTGCTTCAGCCAATGGTTCGAGGCTGGGTTCATTGTCGAGGGGCAACATTACCCTACAGCCGAACACTTCATGATGGCCGAGAAAGCGGCCTTGTTCGACGATCAGGAAATTCGTGCGCAGGTGCTCCGCGCTCCTACACCTAATGCCGCCAAAGCACTTGGCCGCAACGTGCGCGGATTCAATGACAAGGTTTGGCTGCAACACCGATACGACATCGTCGTTCGAGCGAACCAGGCCAAGTTCTCTCAGCATCCACCGTTGAACGAATACCTTCTACAAACCGGTTCGCGGGTTATTGTCGAAGCCAGCCCGGTTGATAACATCTGGGGGATAGGGCTCGCACAGGACAACGCGGATGTGAACAATCCGAATCTGTGGAAGGGTTTGAATCTGCTGGGGTTTGCGCTGATGCAGGTGCGGGACGGGACAAGTCTGCCAAACCCAAGGTAGTGCCCTGAGCTTACTCAAGGAAAACGCACAAGCCCTGGTATACGCCAGGGCTTATTGCATGCGGCCTTATCGAAGACAGCGCGTTAATCAACAGAAGCTGAGTCGCCCGAGTTTTCGTCGATGCGTTCGAGCGGCGGCTTTTGGCCGAAAGCAATCACCGCTTTAGTCGTCCCCGCCAAGCTTCTCGACGCCATATGCGGCGAGTCATCGGGCTAGTGAGTTGCAGGGTTAGTACTTAGCCAGGGCAGGGCGCTTTGCGGTCGAGGAGCCTGGCGTTGATTGGTCAAGAGTGGGTTGTTATCAAGGTGCTGGTAGCTGGACAATAGGTCCGGACGAGCCGGCAACCATGGACCAAGTGTGCGTACTTTTGGTTCGCTCGGCTGGGATCTACGAACTGCAAGATTACTGATCGGAAAAAAGACCAATGCTAGGGAAAGTCAGCAAAAAATATCTCGTCTGGGGCGCGGTTGCACTCTGCGCGACCCTTCTGTCCGGGTGCGCGACGTCGCGCTACGACGGCAAGCACGCACCGGACCCGAGTAAGGCGATCATCGTGGGTTCGATTGGTGAGAGCTATCTGATGCAGCCGCATGGGCTGGTGGTTGAGATCAGGCAAAAGGGAGGGCCAGGCACCGTACTGCGGCTGACGACGTTGGGCAATGAAGATGACCAGCCGTCACCAAATATACTGGGCCATTTCTTCATGTATGAAGTGCCGCCTGGTGAGTATGAGTACACGCAGTGGAGTTACGTGTATTACGCGGGAAGATCCATGCCGCGCCCTGTGCCTGCGGTGTTCTCGGTGAAGGCCGGGGAAACCCTCTATATCGGCGATCTGCGCGCCGATGCCCTGCGCTTCTGCCTGTCCAACGTGAATAACGCCGAGAACACTGTGGAGGAGCTGAAGCGCAAGTACCGGATGCTCAAGGACCGGAACATCGTGAATTTGACGGCAAAGAGCGGTTTTGCGCCTTGGCCGAGTTCTGATGCCACTGACTTCGGTAAAGGGCTCTGCACGCTCTGAATCCGGTACCGGTGACAGTCACCGATACCGCCGCCCATTGATCCAAGTTCAAGGAGTTCCATGCCATGAAGCGCTGCACGCTACTCTGGGCCAGCCTGTTCGCGGCCCTGGCCCCACTGACCGGCTGCATCAGCGGTCCGGACCTGACAGGCCAACCATTCTTTACGTCACCGGCAGAACCCCGTCCAGACCAGGCCACGGTGTACTTCTATCGCACGTCGGCCAGCATCGGTAAAGGGGTCGCCCCGACCATTCTGGTCGATGGCCGCGCCATCGGCAGCTTGCCCTCCGGTAGTTTTTTCAAAGCCGGCATTCCCGCCGGCAAGCACAGCGTCGCCTCCACCTCGCCACCTATCATCAGCGGTATGGTTAACAAACGTTTCGATATCACCGTCGAGAATGGAAAGGTGTATTACATCGCAGACCAACTCAGCACGTCTGTCTACAAGGACGGACAGACCTTGGGCGAAGTAGATGAGGGTCGTTTCGGTGGAACAATGTTTTACTCGCGCTACGCGCTTGTACCTGCCGAGGAAGCGCTGCGTTCTATCAAGTGGTGCCAGGAGCTGCCGGCAACCGCACCGTAGCCATGCGTAACCCATGCTCCGGCCAGCCTCGTTCCAAGCCTGCCGTGGCAAAATAGATTGTTGAGGGAAAATCCGACCAGCCCTACGGGGCTGCATTGGAGAGCGTGACCACGATAGAAAATCGTGAGACGTGATCCGATCTTCCTATACTGGCCATCCCAGCATGCCAGGCGAAGCGCAACCTATGCCCATCGAACCCAATCAAAACTCCCCAGTGGCGCTAGTCCGCGCTCAACAAAGCGACTTGGACGACCTTGTTGCCCTTCGAATTGAGGCCATGCGCGAAAGTCTGGAGCGCGTCGGGCGATTTGATCCGGTACGGGCGCGCGAGCGATTTGTTAGCGGTTTTGAAGTCCACAGCATACATCACATTGAGGTGTCTGGGGAGAGGGTTGGCTTTGTAGTGGTCAAGCATCACCCCAATGAACTCGTGCTCGACCACTTATACGTGAGGCCGAGCGCGCAAGGATCAGGGATCGGCTCTGCTGTGCTCACTCAGATTTTCAAAGAGGCAGATGCGGCGGCACTCCCGATTAAAGTAGGTGCCCTCAAAGAAAGCGCCTCGAATCGTTTTTACACCCGCCATGGTTTCCAGTTCGTCGAAAGCAGTGAGTTCGACAATTATTATGTCCGTCTGAATCTACGGTGAGCGGCCCAACGTGTTAGTGGGTTGACGGGATGCAGGAATTCCGCTTATCAGCGCCTCTAAGCGCTAGCCTGAAACCAGCAAATAAAGGGGACGGTTTCATTAAAAATGGATCCGTCCCTTTTTCATTCCATCTCTCGACTTACGCGACCTGGGCCTTGGCGGAAGGCCGGGCAGACTTGCGATAAGTCAGCAACACAATCCCCGTCACCACAATAACCCCGCCCACCACCTGGCCGGCGCTGAGCATCTGGTCGAGCACGATCCAGCCCATCAACAACGTCGCCAGCGGCTCAATGTTCATCACCGGCGCATTACGCGGCATATCCAGGCGCGGCACCGAAATGAACAGCACGATAAACCCCGTGCCATACAGCACCACCAACGTGGCCAATGCCAACCAACCGGTACTGGTGGCCGGCAGGTTCAGGCCATCGACAAGCGCACCGCTCAAGCCCGCGAGGTTGACGCTGCTGAACACGATAAAAATCGTCAGCAGACTGCGCACTGAACCGCGCACCTGAGACAGCTTGTGGTCGGTGATCCACAGCGCACAGGCGAATACGAAGGCGGCACAAAAGGCCAGGGAGACGCCGACCAGCCATTCCGGGCCGAGGGTGGTGTTGGTGGAGAGGCGGCCGGGTACGTCCAGCACAAAGACCAGGCCCACCAGAATCAGGCCCATCAGCAAGGCCGTGCGTGCGGTGGGGCGTGGGCCGCCGAGTGCCCAGGTGAGCAGGGCCAGCAGGATGGGGAAGACGTTGGCGACCAATAAGGCCAGCGCTACCGGGACGCGGGCGACGGCGGAGTAGAGGCAGAGGCTTTGGGTGGCGATGAGCAGGCCCAAGAGGACTTGCCAGCGCCATGCGCCTGGAGGGAGGCGGAGGTTTTGGCGTTGGTATAGGACCAGTATCGCCAGAACTAACAGGGTGCCGCCGGAGCGCATGAGGATTGCCAGCAGGACTCCGGCGCCGTCGTCGAAGGCTACGCGAGCAGCGATGTGGTTGCCAGCGAAGGCGCAGCCCATGCAGAGCAGGATTAGGACGGCGATTTGGCGGGGGAATTGGGTGGGGGCAGGGGGAGTCATGGTGGGGGCTCGGGGAGTTGGCGCCAGGGGGGAGGTTGTCGTACAACTTGAAGGTGGAGGTTGTAGCGTGTTTGGTTCGCGAGGGCAAGGGACGTTTTTTGGGTGGGACGGAGGGTATTGAAGGAGCGCTAGTGATAGTTTTTGTGCATATTCGTAGAGAGGAGAGATGAGGGTTGTTGCACAGGTAGTGTATCGAAAGTTTTATGAGCTATTTTAGGAGTGGTACAAAGTGCCTGATATACGTTTATAAAAAATGGCACGATTAACTAGATCTAAAATGCACTTTCCTCTATTTGGGTTATGATTTCAGATGTGGGTGTTTTTAGTTTTACTATTTGACAGTTTTTGATGTTTGTTGATGGTGGTACTGTTAGGTATCCCAGTTCTTCGATTAAGCACCGAAATACAGCTGAGTGAGAGACTATCAGAATATTTTCATGTTTGTTGATGGAGTTTATACTGCTAATTATACGTCTCTTAAAGAGATCTTTGTTTTCTACGCTGGAGTAAAAGTTAATATTGGCTCTGGCGTTTAGGCTCTTGTAAGTTCCCTCAAGCTCTCCAAAGCAGCGCTCTTGTATTCCCGGGAGAATTGAGATTTCAGGCGTAATACTCTGCTGCTTTGCTATGATTTGTGCGGTTTCATAAGCTCGAATCAGAGGGCTGCTATAGATTTTTTTTAAATGGATTTTGGACAGTTCTATAGCAGCATTCTTCGCCTGCGCGCGGCCGTCATCATTAAGCGGAGTGTCAATGCTCCCCATCCATAAATTATTGATATTGTAATCCGTTTGTCCGTGTCGAATATACAATATCAAGACGTATCTCCTGTTTAAAATATTAAAGCATTATGAATTGGGTGTGGCGGATTGGTGTTGTCTGGATACTGCAATTTCAGCCAACTATCGAGGACTTTAGAGAACTCCTTGCTTTTTTCTCTCATTTCTAAAAATAGAGGGCATTCGGCGCGGTTGTTTTTTGTTATTTTTTCTAACGTTTCTCTGTTTTTTGGGCATTCTATTGTTTGCAAGAAATCTTGGTATATTCCAAGGATTTCAGGTGTGTATGCGTTGTCGATTCCGATATCTTGGACTCGCTCTAACACTGTCTTGTCTAGAATGTTTGCGAGTAGCTCGTTTTTTTCTGTTTGAGCAGAAAGTGCTGTTTCAGCTATCGAGATTACACCGCCAAAATATAATAGTTTTCGTGAAAAGCGGAGCTTTACATTTCTTAGTCCCCAGGACTTGCTGCTCTCCGTTACTTTAAATTCAAAGTCGGTTGTAATTGTTCGGTAGTATCTAATTATATCGTTGAGTAGGAACCGAGAAATTTGTCTTTCAGGGTCGCCTGCTTTGATATATTTATTCAAAAGGTCAGTTCTATATGCTTTGAAGCGCTCTTCACCATATAGCCATTTCCCTTCAAGTAAAAACAACATTCTTCTAGTCAGAAGTATGTTGAAATCTTTGTCTCCACCTATGTTTTGTAACATTTCATTGAAGTTTACTACTACATCAGAGCCAAATGTTCCAGTGTCTCCAGCAGGTTTTTTGATATAGCGCTCAACTATTGCTCGTATTAAAGTCCGCTCAGTCTGTAAGCTATCTTCAGATTTATCAGAGTCGAAAAAAATAAATAAGTCTAAGTCTGATTCTTTTGAAGCCTCACCCCTTCCGAAGGAGCCAGTTGTTACGATGGTTAGTCTATCTTTAAACGGACTTTCTGCTAGCGCTTTCTGTAAATCGCTCCTCATTGACTCCATAATAGCTTGGGAGTGTTTATATGCTTTATCTATAGATTGAAAGCCTGAGAATCGGTCAGTGGTCATTTTTAATTCCATTTAAATTTATTATTTGTTGTTTGTCTTCGTCTTCGGTTTCTTGTGCAAAAACTTTCACTTTACTTTCTTTTTTGCAGCTGTATCTGCTGCTGTCTTCTTTGTCGGGCAATATGGAGTATGTTCTTTTGGTGAAGCTTATTTTTGAATTTGAAATACAGCTTGGAATTACTTTGCTTTTTAAAATTTCATTTAGTTGGATGAATAATGACTTGTGCTTTTGCTGCCAGCTTTTTTCACTTTTGTACAGATCTCCTTCCTCTAGAGGGATGGAAGACTCCATGAAAAATATCTCACTTGTTTTATCTGAGATAATACCAATTTCATCGTTTATTAATCCAGAGTACACTCTTTCTTTCATAATCCAAAAAGCATCTAGGGTGCGGTGGTCTTTTTTTGGAGTGTCAATAAAGGATGCGTGTGCAATAGCTAGCTTTGAGTGAGTTGAAGAAAATCCAGTAAAGTATGTGTGTGAGCGTGTTATTCCGTCGATGGTGTCGATATTTATGGGGCTGTAAAAAAGGTCTCCACCATCTTCTTTGGATGCGTTCATGTTCAAAAGTTTGTGAATAAAACCCAGGTCGCAATATTTTTTGAGTATTAGGCTGAGATCTTTGCCAAGCCTTTGTTTTCCATCAATTATTTGCTCGCCAGCTTCATGGTGACCATAGCCTATCGTTTCTTTTATTAAAGGCTCAGCACTATGTGATAATGGGGCGTGGCCTATATCGTGCAAAAGGGCCGCGATTACTAGTTGCCTTTTTAAATCGGGAGAATAATTGCGCTTTTCTGCAACGTAAGCTGCGAGTGCTGCTACATGAAGTGAGTGCTCTGCACGACTTCGACTTTGTTTAGAGATTTTTTCAGTTCCTGGATATGTATAGTCTAGCGCGCCAAGAAAAGATATATCGTATAATCTTTTAAAAGGTTTGGACTGAATGATGAGTGACATGATCTCGTCACTAACTATTGTGTTAATCCAGTAGTTAATGGTGTCAGGATCATCTATGGCCGATGGCCACATTGCGATATTGTCAGAAAATTTATAATTCATTCTTGAGACATCAAAGATTGCAATGAGGGGGCGTCATGATTTACCTCAAGCCAAAATTCCATAAGAGTATATATCCTGATTCCTACCATGCATCTTGCGCTAAAGGGGTTGCTATATTAATTAATAGGCTCGCAAAACTTTCTATAGCATTGCAATTGCCTATCATTTTTTCACAACTCCGCAATCCTAAATGATCTGGATTATCAGTCCCTGACGAAGCTCTTGTCAAAAAAATGTCTAGCGTGCTTCTGGTATCTGACGGGCGGCCTTTCCGGCGCTGGGATGTCGGTCCCGAGCGTCGTCCTCGATAGGAGTTGCAATCAGTTTTGCACGCGATTTCTAGTCGGGCCAAAATTGTAAAAGGCTTTGTCTATCCCCAAGAGATGTGAAACTCGCAAACCTCTTTCGGTCGAAAGGCTCCTTTAATTCCCATACCGGTCTACCATGCTCACCCCGGCAGTGGTTCCACGCGCTACCGACCTCAATCTCAAGGTATCGCCCATGACCTCGTTCACCCGCACCACCCCATCCCGCACCTCATGCGAGGCATCCCAGTGAGCATCGACCAAATCAGCCTCCCCAAAGGCGTAGGCCCTCAAGCCCTCAAACTCCTCGACGCCATCACCGGTGCTGACACCAAAGATGACCTGAACCGCGCAGGTGGCAAAGCAGAAGGTTTTGTATTGGGGCTGGAAAGCGCTAAAGCTATCAAAAGCCAAATTGCCGAGTCGCTATACGTTGCATACGACGACGCGGCGAGTAATCGGTTGGGTGAGTTGAAGGGCTAATCCCGCAGGGCCGCGTTGGGCGCTACGCCCGAGGTGTTCGCGGTCCATCAATTTGCCAATCAGCTATACGCTCGATTCGCTCAGCGGGTGAATGGCCTATGCCACGTCGCAGTCTTTATAGATCAACGACCTTTGTGGTTTTGCCATTCACTCCAGCAATTCTCCGCAATCAGATCGGGATAGCCGCGTTCCCTTTCCATATCGAGCGCCACGCTGAATGGCAGGGTGATACAAACCGCCTGGTCTCGAATATCACAGACCTCAGCCTCGGTAAGAGGTGAGCCCTTTCTGTCTTCAGCGGCGGTGAGAACGGCTACGAGGGCTGGTACAAATACTAGGCACAGCGGATCAGCGTCCATGAATCACCTGTTGGGTTTCGACTCGGCCCATTACAACGAACCAGGCGGGGTTCAGCAATGGTTGAATGCACCGCGCACCTCTCGCCGAGTCGCTGTATATGGCATACGACGACGCGGCGAGTAATCGGTTGGGTGAGTTGAAGGGCTAGCGCCGCAGGACCGCGTTGGGCGCTACGCCCGAGGTGTTTCGCGGTCCATCAGTTTGCCGATCAGCAGTACGCTCAATTCGCTCAGCTGGTGTATGGCCAATGCCACGTCGCGGTCTTTGCCGGTCAGTTCGTCGGACAGGTCGAGCAGCAGGGCGCTGACGGAGGAAACGGTTTCGTAGCTGTTGGCGATCAGGATTTCGCTGCTGATGCCGGAGGTGACGCTGAAGAGGGCGGTTGTCTCTGGGACTGTCTTGGCATCAGTGCCGGGATTGAGGTAGTGATCAATGGCGCGCTGGGCAGCCTGGTGGAGTTTTAGGTCAGGCTTGTTTGGCGGATTCGGCGTTATCTTGAACATATAAGTATTCCTGAGTCGGGCCGCCACCTCGTCGCTACTAAACGATAGGGTGGCAGCTGTGCGCAGGTTAGTAGACCGGTGAATACTTAAAGCCGGCGCGCCCGAGGGCGCCCTACGCACAGCCACCATCAAGCACAGACAGGACGTCTGGAAGATGAGGTTCATGCACGTAAGTATTCAAAGCAGGGCTACTAAACCCGATCACTGAGTTTTCAGCGACCGAGCAACCTTAGAGATGACCACCCAGGTGCACAAGCCGGCGGATTCTGACGCAAGCGTAGGCAAAGGAGCAAGGTGCTACGGCTTACGCAAAGTCTCCTTTATCCCGCAAATGGAAGCACCAGCCGGTACGCCCTCAACCCCAAATCACTCAACCCCTCCAGGCTCTCGCCCTGGCCAGGCATGAGCAGGCTGATCCCCAAATAATGCTCCAGGTGCAGGGTGAGGGTCTGGCCATCGACGCACAAATCCCAATAGCGCTGATCCAGCCCGTCGGCCTTCATGGTCCATTCACCTTTTAAAACGTGCTCCAGCGTTTCGGCGATGGTCGCGAACAATTGCCAGTCGGACGTTTCCGAAATCTGTATTTCCATAAGGGATCATCGATAGGGTGAAAGGGCGTGTTTCGCCGTGAGGTGATTGTCGTAGAATGTGACAGAACCTGCGCAGCTTTCAAAGGAATGAACCCCTGGCAAGCCACGCGCCACCGCACGGAAGCCTGTTGATGAAAATCTCCCACTGGATTGCCCTGTTCCTGGGCTGCCTGTTACCGCAACTGTGCACGGCCAACACCCCGCACATCGACCCGCACGCCGAGAGCCTCTATCAGCAGGCTGTGCCGTACCTGCAACAAGCAAACACCAAGCTGGAAGCGGTGCCTGCGAACTTTCCCACCGCCAGCGCAGACGAGAAAAAGCGTACCCAAGTGCTGGTGGAGGAGGCGGGCGAGTTGCTCAAGCCGGCGATCAAGCTGCTTGAACAAGCTGCCGCGCTGGACCACCCGGTGGCCCAGCATCGCCTCGCGATGATCTACGTGATGTTCTACCCGGTCGACGAGATCAAGGAAAAGGCCTGCCCGTTGCTCCAAAGCAGCTTCCTACAAGGCTTTGCACCACCAGCGCTGCAGCTTTCATCCTTTTGCTTTGAATTTACGGACACGCCTGAATTCCAGACAACGCTGAAGGCCATTGCGACCAGCGCGCCCGCGTATGAGCAATATTTCCCGCAGCCTGCGGTGAAGCTTGAATGCAGGGCCGAGATGCCTCAGGGCATGGCGTTGCAGTGGGGCAGCAGTCGGGATTATCAGGCTGAAATGTACCGGCTGCTGGGGGACAGTAACCGTGCGCAGCGTACGGAGTATTACCAGCAGGCGATCGCGATCAATGATTGCTACAAGGCGAAAAAGCGCCTGGGGTTAAGTCAGTAACCGGGCGCATATGAATGACTATTTGAGACGCTTGCTGCGTTAAATTCACTCGCAACATTCCACGCGATGACCGTTATGAAAGCTCCGAGAATGACCAAGGCACACGCGCTTCAACGAGCTCAACAGCTGGTGGCGCTAGGCTGGACTGTTAAACATGAGTTCGTGGCTGACGGAGAAATATACGAGTGGTATCTGGAGTGGGAACACGCTGAAGACCCGCCGTTGGAAGATAAGGATAAAGCGGGCCGATAGCCGTTCTGTGCCGAGGGCGCAGAGGAAAGAAAAATACACTTTTTGCTGCGCGGGGCGTCCAACCCTGAAACCGCCGTCAAGGCTTTCATCTCCAGGCAGCTGCTCTCAGCTAAGGACCGATTATGGTGACGTTGTTTATTTTTCTTCTGGCCTGCGGTGCTGCTGCGAGCACCGGCATCATCTTCAAACCGGGCGACTGGTACGCCACCCTGGTCAAACCCAGCTTCACGCCACCCAACTGGCTGTTCCCGGTCGCCTGGACCATCATCTACCTGCTGCTGGCTTGGGCCGGCTACCGCTTGACCCTGATCCCCGGCAGCGAAATCGTGCTGGCGCTATGGGCCGCGCAGATCGCCCTCAACACCTTGTGGACCCCGGTGTTCTTCGGCGCCCACCGCATTCTCGCCGGGATGGTGATCATCACGCTGCTGTGGCTGGTGGTCGCCGCCATGGTGTTGCTGACCGTGCGGCTGGATTTGATCACCGGGCTCATTCTGTTCCCGTACCTGGTGTGGCTGAGCGTTGCGGCAGCGTTGAATTTCTCCATCCTGCGCAATAACCGCTGAGCCTGGCGACGTGGGGAGAGGGCGGAAACATCATTGCCATGATGCCCACGCACACTGGCCAAGGTGAACATCTCTTTTAGAGATAGAGGGAATACAGATTGGGAACTCATACGCTGTGGCCTGCTGAAGAACACGAACTGGCGCAAATGCAGCGCTTCAACCAAAGGCTCGCGTGGTTGCCGCGTTTTCGCATCCGCAACCGCGTGACGCCCCGGGTGATCCAGGCGCTGTTGCGCTCCGGCCAGATGGTGGCCGGCAACAAGTTGCTCAAGCATGGCCTTCAGGCAGAAAGCCGCCGGGTGGGCTCGGTGCCGCTGCGCATCATCCGGCCGAAGGGCAAGGCTAAGGGCGTGGTACTGGATATCCATGGCGGCGGCTGGGTGATCGGCAATGCGCAGATGAATGACGACCTCAACGTGGCCATGGTCAACGCGTGCGACGTGGCGGTGGTGTCGGTGGATTACCGGCTGGCGGTGAACACGCCGGTGGAAGGGATTCTGGAAGACTGCCTGGCTGCGGCGCGTTGGTTGCTCGCGGACTGTGAGGAGTTTGCCGGCCTGCCGGTGATCGTCGTCGGCGAGTCTGCCGGAGGGCATCTGGCGGCGGCGACGTTGCTGGCGCTGAAGCAATGGCCCGAGTTGCTGGCGCGGGTGAGCGGGACGGTGCTGTATTACGGCGTCTACGATTTGACCGGCACACCGAGCGTGCGCACGGCGAAGCGGGAAACGCTGTTGCTGGATGGGCCGGGCATGGTGGAGGCGCTGCGCTTGCTGACGCCGGGCTTGAGTGATGAGCAGCGTCGGCAGCCGTCGTTGTCCCCGTTATATGGCGACCTTGCGGGGCTGCCGCCGGCGCTGATGTTTGTGGGGGATCTGGACCCGCTGCTGGATGACACGCTGCAGATGGCTGAGCGGTGGGCGGGGTCTGAGGTGTTTTTGTTACCGCAGGCGGCTCATGGGTTTATTCATTTTCCGACGGCGATGTCGGGCAGGGTGCTGGCTTACAGCCGCGAGTGGATCACGGCTCGAGTCGAGGCTTAGAGGGGGGACACCGAGGGGCACACCTTTGCCTGGTCGCTTTTAACCTGCTTGTGGCTGACTTCGCCTGTGGCTCCATTCTTGACGACCTTATAAATGGCGACAGTGCACATCTCTGAGGTTGCCTCATAGTCGGTACCGGCTTCCGGCACAAAGGAAACGCTGTAGAAGCACTGATGCCTTCTGGTAGTGCCTGAGTACACCACCGTCAGCGGTGTGTCCGGTTGGACATACACTTCGGCGCTGTTTTTTAAAGCCTCGCCACCCGGAATTCCCAAGCGTTTGTCATTGTGGGTTTGATCATTCAGCGGGGCTGAGCTCCTTGAATTGACCGCGCCGGCCCCCGGCAAATCCCAGTTGACGCAGCGGGTATCGGGTATCAACCGGACTACCTGGTCAGTGATCACTCGAAGTCTGCTGGTGGTCGGGGTTTGCGGTTCTTGATACGCAGTGGTGAATGACTTGAGGCTGTCCAGGGTAGAGCACCCGGAAAATAGTGGCAGTGATAAAAGGGCCAGGAATCTAAAGGCTTTCAATCGACTCGCTCCCTGCTGAGTGTTTATTGGTTTCTCTTGGCGATCCTTGCAAGCAAGTGCGGCCAGAAGGAAAATCATCCGGTTTATATAACAAGGTCACAGGGAACAGTGAAAACAAAAATACTATTCATCGCTTCGTTGGGGATGTTATCGCTCGTTCAAACATCACTGTCCTTCGCGGAAAATGTGAACGGCAAAAATATCTACGTGCAGCGATGTGGCATGTGCCATGGAGCCGATATCAAGGGCTCAGGGCCCTTGGCCAACAAAAGCAATCCGCCTACGCCTGACCTTACAACAGCCGCTTTCAAGAAACGCATGAATGATTATCCGGGCGTTATCGTGTCGTCCGTCATTCTTCGTCCAAATGGCGACCTGATTCCCAGAACGTTGCGGGAGAACGGTGTAAAGCTGTCGCCGTTCACCTGGAAAGTTCAGGACTTTCGCGACTTGAATCAGTACATGAGTGGTGTGATTTCAAAAAGCCGATGATGCTGCTCGTTCCCACGCTCCGCGTGGGAATGCATACCGTGACGCTCCGCGTCACCCAGTGCGGGACGCAGAGCGTCCCCGGCGGCATTCCTTTGCTGCGCGTGGGAACGATCAAATCACCACAGCAACGCTTCAACTTCTTCGTATCTCGAAGCCACTCTGAGGAAAGCTTCCCCCCAGCCGCTGCTAAGGCTGACTTCTTGCAGCGGCCCAGTTGGCGCAAACAGCAGACTCACACTCATCTTTTCGGGTAACGCACCTGCGTTGAGCCTGTTGATCATGCCGAGTAACTCTCCTTTTGCCTGGACTGCGTCGTCCCACCTCGACCAACAGAAGTCATTGTCTGGAAGCGAAATCAGCTCAATAGCGGCTTCCAGCACAAGGATGAGGCCGTCAGCCGGGAAGTCATGATCTATCCCTTCATGAATCAATTTCCGCGCACGTTCCAATTCCATTGGGTGGTTTCCTTCTGGTTGGATGGACGCGGGAGCGACGCGATCATCTGGTCAAAGGCGCTCAACGCATAGCGCCCATCGAGGTTTTCAACCGCTGGAATGCCTGCCGGAAAATCGAATCGCACTCTGCCTGGCAGTGCCTTATCGAGGGCTGCGTACCAGGTCAAAAGGGCGGTTTGCAGGCGCACGTGCAGCTCGAACTTTCCCCGGCGGCGGGTCGAATCTGCCTGAGCGCGTTGCCGCGCCAGCGCTGGGTCGATCCGGCCAACGATGTAGCCGTCGGCAAAGCCGATTCGCTCTTGTGCGATCGTTTCTCTGGTGGCCGCCAAATCCAATAGCCAGTCCTGCTCGCTCGCCTCGCCGATCTGCCACAAGCTCCAAATGTAGTGAAGCTTGAGTGGGTCGCTGTCGCACAGCGCCCACGAAGACGTTTCTTCCATGGCGAGTGCTGCCTGCCAACGATCTACGTTTCGCTCTGCCCAGAAAGCTGCCGCGCCGAGCGGGTCTTTCAGGCGATCCGGTTCGCCCTCGAAGCGTCCGTTTTCAGCGATGACATGCCGCCCACCGTGCTTTGCGCTCCACGTGGTTTTCCCGCAGGCGCTGATGCCCTCGACCACCAAAATCATTGCCCTGGCTCCTTGTTCTCCTAGTAATCGGCTGCGGTTATGTGATCGTTCCCACGCGGAGCGTGGGAACGATCAATTAGCAACCACTCAACGCTACTTGCGGACGCTCACCTGCAAAGAAGAACGGCCGCAACCGTACGCCCACGCTGTTGCCGATAAACGCCGCCACCAACCACACCCAACCATGCAGGCTGCCCGACGCAATCCCGCTGAAGTACGCGCCGATATTACAGCCGTACGCCAGTCGCGAGCCGTAACCCAACAGCAGGCCACCGATCACCGCGGCGAACAGCGAGCGTGCCGGAATCTTCAGGCTTGGGGCAAAGCGCCCGGCCAGGCCCGCAGCCAACAGCGCACCAAGGATGATGCCGATGTCCATCACGCTGGTAATGTCTTCCCACACCGGCGCTGCCAGGGCTTTGGCATTGCCCGGCATTTGCCAGAACACCCAGCTGCCCACGTCCACGCCCAACCCGCTGGCGACCTTGGCGCCCCACAGCGCGAACGCCGAAGTGATGCCCCACGGCCGCCCGGCCAGTGCCAGGGTGGCGTAGTTGAGCAGGGCCAAGCCAATTGCGCCCCACACCAATGGCCATGGCCCGCGCAGGAAGCGGCGCAGGCCTTGGTGTTCACTGGTGATGCCGGCTTCAAGTTGCCCGTGACGGCCTTTTTCCAGGCGCACGGTGACTGCTGCGATGATGCCGAATACGGCCAGGCTCAGCAGCAACGCAGGCACGACGCCGAAGCTTTTGACGATGGAAACCGCCGGGAACGAAGGAAGGGCAAACCACCAGTCGACGTGGTGGGTGGCGATCAACGAACCGCAGATAAAGAAGAACAAGGTCACCAGCATGCGCGCGTTACCGCCGCCCACGGTGAACAGGGTGCCGGACGCACAGCCGCCGCCCAGTTGCATGCCGATGCCGAAGATAAATGCCCCGAACACCACCGACACCCCGGCCGGCGCCACCAGCCCGACCACGGGTTGGCCGAACAAGGTGCCGGCTCCCAGCGCGGGGAAGAACAGCACCACGGCAATCGCCAGCATCACCATCTGCGCACGCAAGCCCGCGCCGCGCCGATCGGTGATGAACACCCGCCAGGCCGAGGTGAAGCCGAAAGCGGCGTGGTACAGCGTCAGGCCCAGTGCGGCGCCGACCACCAGCAACAGCACTTGGCGCGAGCCGACGCTGTTTTGCAGGAAGGCGGCGCCCAGCAGCAGGATGACAAACGCCAGCAGGGGCGCGAGCGGCTTGCGCGCAGGGGTTGTAGAGAGGGAAAGGCTCATCGGGTATCTCGGTTCGTAGGCCGTGGGTTAAAGGCGAGGGTCCGAGTATAAACCTCGCACCCTTCCACTGGCGTCTCGAATCCTCCAATGAGGGGTATTAGCCGAGGCGAACTGACAGCTCGACGTCATCGCCGATCGGCACCGACAGGTAGCCATTTGCCGGAGAGCGCACCCGGGCCAGGTAGTCGGGGCAGTAGTTGGTGTTGTCGGCGATGATCAACGCGCCGGGCTTGAGGCGGCTTTCCACCAGGTTCAGTACATCGCCATACAAGGCTTTGGCGCCGTCGAGCAGCAGCAGGTCGATGGTGTCGGGCAGGCCGCTGGCCAGGGTGACCAGGGCATCACCTTGGCGGATCTCCACGAGGTCGCTCACGCCGCCTTGCTCCAGATGTTGCCGCGCGAGGGCGATCTTCGTGGGCTCGAACTCGCTGCTGATCAGCGCGCCGCCGCCGTTGTCCCGCAGGGCGGCTGCCAGGTGCAGGGTGGACAAGCCGAACGAGGTGCCGAACTCGACAATAGCCCGCGCTTTGGTGCTGCGGGCCAGCATGTAGAGCAGGGTGCCGGTGTCGCGGGAGACCGGTAGCCACAGGTCTTTCAGCATCCCGTAGAGTTCCAGGTAGTCGGTTTTGCTGCGCATCAGGCGATCACGTTCTTCAGGTGTCACGGTGTTGAGGACGGGGCTGGTGGCGGCATTGGCCTGTGTGTACAGCCGTTCAATCAGGGCCGCCATCGGGGCCGAGGTAAGCGTATTCATGGGGATGTCCTGTTGCTGGTTGAGCGCCGTGAGGCGCCGGGCTAGTATGCGAATGATTCGTCGCATTTAAAGTATGCGAACAATTCGTCACATTCGCTATTCGCATTCGAACCGCCGCAGGAACGCCCCATGACCGACCGCCAGACCTCGCAGATTTCCTCACGCAAAGAGCCCAAACAGGCTCGATCCACCGAGTTGGTGTCGGCCATTCTCGAAGCGGCTATTCAGGTTTTGGCCAAGGAAGGCGCCAGCCGTTTCACCACTGCCCGGGTCGCGGAGAAGGCGGGCGTGAGTGTGGGTTCGGTGTACCAATACTTCCCCAACAAGGCGGCCATTCTGTTCCGGCTGCAGACCGATTAATGGCAGCAAACCTCGCAAATGCTCAGCCGGATTCTGGAGGACGTGAGCCAACCGCCTCTTGAGCGGCTGCGCACGCTGGTGCATGCGTTTATTCGGTCGGAGTGTGAGGAGGCGCAGATGCGGGTCGCCTTGAGCGACGCGGCACCGCTTTATCGAGATGCGCCCGAAGCCCATGAGGTTCGGGCGGGAGGGCAACAGATCTTTCAGACGTTCATGCTTGAACTGCTGCCGCAAGTTCCTGAGGCGACCCGCGACCTGGCGTGCGACTTGATCGTCACCACCTTCAGTTCGGTGGGCAAGGAATTCTCGGGAAGCCCGCGCACCGAAGCGCAAATTACTGCCTACGCGGACGCGATGGCGGATATGTTCGGTGCGTATGTGACGGTGCTTAACCAGGCAGCACGATGACCCGCAGGGGGGGCCATCGTTTGCAGCGCTTGCCTTAGCGGCGGTTCAGCCACACGGTCTGCGCATTGCAGAATTCCCGCACACCAAAGTGCGACAACTCCCGCCCGAAACCACTCTTCTTCACACCCCCAAACGAGACCCGAGGGTCGGACACGCTGTAGGCGTTGATGAAGATCCCGCCGGTTTCCAGCTGGTTGGCGATGTAGCGCGCCTTTTCCGGGTCGGTGGTGAACACGCTGGCGGTCAGGCCGAATTCACTGTCGTTGGCCAGGGCCACGGCGTGCTCTGCATCCCGGGCGGTGATGATGGAGGCGACCGGCCCGAACAGTTCCTGTTTGAACGAGGTCATCTGGTCGGTGACGTTGGCCAGCACGGTGGGTGCGTAGAAGTTGCCTGCGCCTTCGACTTTATGGCCGCCCAGCAGCAAGGTGGCGCCTTCAGCCAGGGTGGCCTGGACCTGGCCGTCGAGTTCGTCCCGCAGGTCGAAGCGGGCCATCGGGCCGATGTAGGTTTCGCTGGCGGTCGGGTCGCCCATCACCAGGTTGCGGCTGGCTTCGAGGAATTTGGCGGTGAAGGCTTCTACCACGCCGTCCTCGATGATCAGGCGCTTGGCAGCGGCGCACACCTGGCCGGAGTTCTGGAAGCGGCCGATCAGCGCGGCTTGCACGGCTTCGTCGAGGTTGGCGTCGTTGAGCACGATGAACGGATCGGAGCCGCCCAGCTCCAGCACGCATTTCTTCAGCGCGGCACCGGCCTGGGAGCCGATGGCCATGCCGGCGCGCACGCTGCCGGTGAGGGTGACGGCGGCGATGCGTGGGTCGGCGATGGCCTTGGACACGCCGTCTTGGGTGACGTTGATCACTTCGAACAGGCCATCGGCGAAGCCGGCGCGTTGGAAGGCTTGTTTCATCAGGTAGGCGCTGCCCATCACGTTAGGCGCGTGTTTGAGCACGTAGGTGTTGCCGCTGAGCATGGTCGGCACGGCGCCGCGCAGCACTTGCCACACCGGGAAGTTCCACGGCATCACGGCGAGGATCGGGCCCAGCGGGCGGTATTCGATCTGGGCGGTGCCGTTGTCCACCAGGGTGGCTTCCGGTGCGAGCATGGCCGGGCCGTGGGCGGCGTACCACTCGGCCAACTGGGCGCATTTCTCGATTTCGCCACGGGCCTGGGCGATGGGTTTGCCCATTTCCAGGGTGATCATCTGGGCCATTTCTTCGGCCTGATCACGCAGGGTGCTGGCCAGGGCCAGCAGCAACTCGGCGCGCTGGGCGACGGGGGTAGTGCGGCCGTTGCGGAAGGCGTTGATCGAACGGGTGAGGGCGGCATCCAGCTGCGCCTCGGTTTCGTACGGGTAGCTGGCGACCGTTTCACCGTTGGCGGGGTTGATCGACAAGGCGTGGGTCTGGGAAGAAATGGGGTTCATGGCACCGTCCTGCGCAGTGAATGGGATGGAGGTCAGCGTACGGGGCTGTATCTTTTTCGGAAACTGAATAATATTAAGCAATACGTTCACGTTTGGAGAATGACTTGGATCTGGTCCAGCTGGAAATTTTCAAAGCCGTTGCCGAGCAAGGCAGCATCAGCGCCGCCGCGCAGTTGATCCATCGGGTGCCGTCGAACCTGACCACACGGATCAAGCAGTTGGAGCAGGACCTGGGCGTGGATTTGTTTATTCGCGAGAAGAGCCGATTGCGGTTGTCGCCAGCCGGGTGGAATTTCCTCGGGTATGCCCGGCGGATTCTTGACCTGGTGCAGGAAGCCCGGGCGACGGTGGCGGGGGAGGAGCCTCAGGGCGCGTTTGCCCTGGGTTCGCTGGAGAGCACGGCGGCGGTGCGCATCCCGGCATTGCTGGCGGCATATAACCAGAAGCACGCCAAGGTTGAGCTGGACCTGACCACCGGGCCGTCCGGGACGATGATCGAGGGCGTGTTGTCGGGGCGGTTGGCGGCGGCGTTTGTTGATGGGCCGGTGCTGCACGCGACGCTGGAAGGCGTGGCGGTGTTTGAGGAGGAAATGGTGGTGATTGCGCCGCTGCACCACGCGCCGATCACCCGGGGGCAGGATGTGAGCGGGGAGAGCATCTACACGTTTCGCTCGAACTGTTCGTACCGGCACCACTTTGAGCGCTGGTTTTCACAGGATGGCGCGGTGCCGGGGAAGATCTTCGAGATGGAGTCTTATCACGGAATGCTGGCTTGCGTGAGCGCTGGTGCGGGGTTGGCGTTGATGCCGCGGAGCATGCTGGAGAGCATGCCCGGGTTTAAAACGGTGAGTGTGTGGCCGTTGGCCGATACGTTCCGGATTCTGAATACCTGGCTGATCTGGCGCCGGGGTACGGTGTCACAGAGTTTGAACAGCTTTGTGCGGTTGCTGGAAGAGCGCGGCCTGGCCCTGACGCCGTAGCAGCTGTCGAGCGTTAGGGAGGCTGCGATGAGGTCGGCACAGGCGATATTGAGGGTGCCTGACCCACCGCAATCGCGGCCTCGCTAAAGCTCGACGGCTCCCACATTTGGTCTTTGTCAGTCGCCAAATTGCAGGGTGCCCATGGCCAGTTTGGCGATCAGGGCGCCAGCGCCCGGTTGCATCAGTCACACAGGTTTTCTGTGGGAGCTGTCGAGCTTTAGCGAGGCTGCGATGAGGTCGGCACAGTCGATATTGATGGTGCCTGACCCACCGCTATCGCGGCCTCGCTAAGGCTCGACGGCTCCCACATTTGGCCTTGGTCGGCCGCCAAATTGTAGGGTGCCCCATGGCCAATTTAGCGATCAGGGCGCCGGTACCCAGTTGCATCAGTCACACAGGTCCCCTGTGGGAGCTGTCGAGCTTTAGCGAGGCTGCGATGACGTCGGCACAGTCGATATTGATGGTGCCTGACCCACCGCTATCGCGGCCTCGCTAAAGCTCGACGGCTCCCACATTTTAGGCTTTGTCAGCCGCCGAACTGCAGGGTGCCCATGGCCAGTTTGGCCATCAGCGCGCCGGCGCCCAGTTGCACCAGCCACAGGGCCAAACCGCCGAGGAATACGCCGAGGGCGACTTGCAGTACCAGGCTTTTCTGGCGCTTGACGGGGGGTGGGCGCGGGGTGAAGTGGTCCAGTTCGTCGCGGTCGGCACGCAGGTCCAGGTCGTCGTTTCTCATAGGGTACTCGAGGGAAGGGACTGTCTTGCTGTCAGTCTAGGGGTAGCGGACCGAAAGCAGCGAATTTTTCAGGGCAATGCCCCACTTCTTAAGCAAGCCACCCATCCTGTGGCGAGGGAGCTTGCTCCCGCTGGGGCGCGAAGCGGCCCCCATTCAGGCACCGCATTCATTCAGAAAGTTCAGGGTGGCAGGTTTTAGGGCCGCTGCGCAGCCCAGCGGGAGCAAGCTCCCTCGCCACGTTGAGCGCGCGCGCAGAATGAAAAAGGGGAAGCCATCGGCTTCCCCTTTTTCGCATCACAACAGGCTTACAGCACCTGAACGATGGCCTTGGTCACTGCATCAATGTTCTTCTGGTTCAACGCCGCCACACAGATGCGGCCGGTATCCAGCGCGTAGATGCCAAACTCGTTGCGCAGGCGCGTCACTTGCTCAACGCTCAGGCCGGAGTAGGAGAACATCCCGCGCTGGCGACCGACGAAGCTGAAGTCGTGGCCCGGAGCCGCCTTGGCCAGGTCGGCCACCATCTGCTCGCGCATGCCGCGAATGCGCAGGCGCATTTCGGCCAGTTCGGCTTCCCACTGGGCGCGCAGCTCAGGGTCGTTCAGCACCGCTGCAACGATTGCCGCGCCGTGGGTCGGCGGGTTGGAGTAGTTGGTGCGGATCACACGCTTGACCTGGGACAGGATGCGCGCGCTTTCTTCCTTGGAGTCGGTAACGATGGACAGGGCGCCCACGCGCTCGCCGTACAGCGAGAACGACTTGGAGAACGAGCTGGACACAAAGAAGGTCAAGCCCGACTCGGCGAACAGGCGCACCGCAGCGGCGTCTTCGTCGATGCCGTCGCCAAAGCCCTGGTAGGCCATGTCGAGGAACGGTACGAGGTTTTTCGCCTTGACCACGTCCAGCACTTGTTGCCAGTCGGCCGGGCTCAGGTCGACGCCGGTCGGGTTGTGGCAGCAGGCGTGCAGCACGACGATGGACTGGGGCGGCAGGGCGTTGAGGTCTTCCAGCAGGCCGGCGCGGTTAACGTCGTGGGTGGCGGCGTCGTAGTAGCGATAGGTCTGTACCGGGAAGCCGGCTTTTTCGAACAGCGCCTGGTGGTTTTCCCAGCTCGGGTCGCTGATGGCGACGACGGCGTTGGGCAGCAGTTGCTTGAGGAAGTCTGCGCCGATTTTCAGGGCGCCGGTGCCGCCGACCGCTTGGGCGGTGATCACGCGGCCGGAGCTGATCAGTGGTGATTCAGCGCCAAACAGCAGCTTTTGCACGGCCTGGTCGTAGGCGACAATGCCGTCGATCGGCAAGTAGCCACGGGCGGCGTGTTGCGCCACTCGAATGGCTTCCGCTTCGGCAACGGCACGCAAGAGTGGAATCTTCCCCTCCTCGTTGCAGTAAACGCCCACGCCAAGGTTCACCTTGGTGGTTCGGGTATCGGCGTTGAATGCTTCGTTGAGGCCCAGGATTGGATCGCGTGGTGCCATTTCGACAGCGGAGAACAGGCTCATTTTTGCGGCAGCTCTATAGAGAGTGGAGGGACGTGTCGCGCTCCAGCCGAATGCACTAGAGCGGTGCACAAACGGGGAGCTAGTATAGAGGCCATCACTGCTCACGGCGACAGCCGAAACGGCTTTTCGGCCAAGTTTTTCGGTTTATTTACCGACCGTTAGTCTTATTGCAACGTTGATCGGCAATGGCATGTAGGACGTTTGCCTTGAAACCCGTGACATTTGCCTCCACTTCTACAGCTATCATGGTTTTTTCCTGCAACCTGCGCCGAACAGTCGCGGGTCGCGGTCTTTTTCGTCCCCGCTGCTTTTTCCGGCCCCGGGGTGACTCAAGAGGTACGTTATGTCGGATTTCCAGCTAGTCACCCGCTTCGAGCCTGCCGGCGATCAACCGGAAGCCATCCGCCTGATGGTCGAAGGCATCGAAGCCGGCCTGGCACACCAGACCTTGCTCGGGGTGACCGGCTCCGGCAAGACCTTCAGCATCGCCAACGTGATCGCCCAGGTGAACCGCCCGACCCTGGTGCTGGCGCCGAACAAGACCCTGGCCGCGCAGTTGTATGGCGAGTTCAAGGCGTTCTTCCCGAACAACGCGGTGGAGTACTTCGTTTCCTACTACGACTACTACCAGCCGGAAGCGTATGTGCCGTCGTCCGACACCTTTATCGAGAAAGACGCTTCGATCAACGACCATATCGAGCAGATGCGACTGTCGGCGACCAAGGCGCTGCTGGAGCGCAAGGACGCGATCATCGTCACCACGGTGTCGTGCATCTACGGCCTGGGCAGCCCGGAAACCTATTTGAAGATGGTGCTGCACGTCGACCGCGGCGACAAACTCGACCAGCGCGAACTGCTGCGGCGCCTGACGAGCCTGCAATACACCCGCAACGACATGGACTTCGCCCGGGCGAGCTTCCGCGTGCGTGGCGATGTGATTGACATCTACCCGGCGGAATCCGACCTGGAAGCGATCCGCATCGAGCTGTTCGACGATGAAGTCGAGAGCCTGTCGGCCTTCGACCCGTTGACCGGCGAGGTGATCCGCAAGCTGCCGCGCTTCACCTTCTACCCGAAAAGCCACTACGTGACCCCGCGGGAAACCCTGATGGGCGCCATTGAGGGCATCAAGGGCGAACTGGTGGAGCGCCTGGAATACCTGCGTTCCAACAACAAGCTGGTGGAAGCCCAGCGCCTGGAACAGCGCACCCGCTTCGACCTGGAGATGATCCTCGAACTGGGTTACTGCAACGGCATCGAAAACTACTCGCGCTACCTTTCGGGCCGCGAATCCGGGCAGGCGCCGCCAACCCTGTTTGATTACTTGCCGGACGACGCCTTGCTGGTGATCGACGAGTCCCACGTCAGCGTGCCGCAGGTGGGCGCGATGTACAAAGGTGACCGTTCGCGTAAAGAAACCTTGGTGGAATACGGCTTCCGCCTGCCGTCGGCGCTGGATAACCGGCCAATGCGTTTCGACGAGTTCGAAGGCATCAGCCCGCAGACGATTTTTGTCTCGGCCACGCCGGGTAACTACGAGGCCGAACATGCGGGGCGTGTGGTTGAGCAACTGGTGCGCCCAACCGGCCTGGTGGACCCGCAAATCGAAATCCGCCCGGCGCTGACTCAGGTCGACGACCTGCTGTCGGAGATCGGCAAACGCGTGGCGCTGGAAGAGCGGGTGCTGGTCACTACGCTGACCAAGCGTATGTCCGAAGACTTGACCGATTACCTGGCCGACCACGGCGTGCGCGTGCGTTATTTGCACTCGGACATCGACACCGTTGAGCGCGTGGAAATCATCCGCGACCTGCGCCTGGGTGCGTTCGATGTGCTGGTGGGGATCAACCTGCTGCGTGAAGGTCTGGACATGCCGGAAGTGTCCCTGGTGGCGATTCTGGATGCTGACAAGGAAGGCTTCCTGCGGTCCGAGCGTTCGTTGATTCAAACGATTGGCCGAGCGGCGCGGAACCTGAATGGCCGGGCGATTCTGTATGCGGACCGGATTACCGGCTCCATGGAGCGCGCGATTGGCGAGACCGAGCGGCGTCGCGACAAGCAGATTGCCTACAACCTGGAACATGGGATCACGCCGAAGGGCGTGTTCAAGGATGTGGCCGACATCATGGAAGGTGCGACCGTGCCGGGCTCGCGCAGCAAGAAGCGCAAGGGCATGGCCAAGGCTGCGGAGGAGAATGCCAAGTACGAAGCAGAATTGCGTTCGCCGAGCGAGATCACCAAGCGTATTCGTCAGCTGGAAGAGAAGATGTACCAGTTGGCGCGGGATCTGGAGTTTGAAGCGGCGGCGCAGATGCGCGATGAGATCGGCAAGTTGCGGGAGCGGTTGCTGGCAGTGTGATGATCGTTCCCACGCTCTGCGTGGGAACGCAGCCCGGGACGCTCTGCGTCCCAAGAGCGGACGCGGAGCGTCCAATGAGGCATTCCCACGCAGAGCGTGGGAACGATCTTCATGCGGCTTCTGTGGCGAGGGGGCTTGTCCCCCGTTGGGCTGCGAAGCGGCCCCAAAACCTGCTACCTCGGTCTTTCTGAAAGAATGGGGTGATTCTTATGGGGGCTGCTGCGCAGCCCAACGGGGGACAAGCCCCCTCGCCACAGGGTTGGTATACACAGTTATTTAGTGTGACTCCCCAGCCTTAAGCCCCGCCGGCAACGCCTTGGTCAACAAGATCGCCACCATACTGATCCCCAACGCCAACCCCACAAAGTGAAACGCATCGTTGTAGGCCATGATCTGCGCTTGTTGATGGGCAATCTCACTCAACTTGCCCAACGCCGCCGTCTCGCTGCCAAACGTCTCCGTCAGCCTGGCCATCCGCTCCGCCACCTGCGGATTGGTCGGCACAATCGCCTCACGCAGGTAATCAAAGTAGGTCTTGGTGCGTGCATCCAGCAGCGTCGCCAGCAACGCAATCCCTATCGCCCCACCCAGGTTTCGCAAAATATTGAACAGGCTCGACGCCGACCCCGCGTCCTTCGGCATGATGTACGCCGTGGCAATCAATGAAATCGTCACCATGATCAGCGGCTGCCCCAGCGCGCGGATGATCTGGATTCGGTTGAACTGGTCGCCGGCAAAGTCCGGGTTCAGCACTCCCGATGAAAAGCTCGCCAATCCAAACAGCCCGAACCCCAGCGTGCACAGCCATTTGGGCGACACGTATTTCATCAGCTTGGGCACCAGCGGAATCAGGAACAGCTGCGGAACGCCCATCCACATGATCACTTCGCCGATTTGCAGGGCGTTGTAGTTCTGGATCTGCGCCAGGTACAGCGGCAGTAGATAGATCGAGCCGTACAGCCCCACGCCCATCCCCAGGCTGGAGATGCTCGACAGCCCGAAATTGCGATTGCCGAGGATGCGCAGGTTGATCAGCGGGTTGGGCTTGGACATCTGCACGATCACAAAGGTGATCAGGCTCAGCAGGGCGACGGTGCCAAGGCTGACAATCAGGCTCGATTCCAGCCAGTCCTTGCGATGGCCTTCCTCAAGAAACACCTGCAAACACCCAAGGCCCACGGCCATGGTGACGATGCCGAGGTAGTCGGTGCTTTTGAGCAGGTCCCAGTTGGAATCCTTTTTCTCCAGGCCGTACAGCAACCCGGCGATCATGATCAGGCCCGGCGGGATGTTGATGTAGAAGATGTATTCCCAGCCCCAATTCTCGGTCAACCAGCCGCCGATGGTCGGGCCGATGGACGGGGCGAAGGTGGCGGTCATGGCGAACATCGCCATGCCTTTGGCGCGGTGATGCTCGGGCAACTTGATCAGGGTGAGGGTGAACGCCAGCGGGATCAGCGCGCCGCCGGTAAACCCCTGAAAGGCGCGGAACACGATCATGCTTTCCAGGCTCCAGGCCATGGAACACATCAGCGAGGCGATCAGGAACCCGCCGGACACCCACACCGCCAGGCGGCGCGCCGACAACAGCTGCACCAGCCAGGCGGTGAGGGGGATCATGATGATTTCGGCCACAAGGTAGGAGGTGGAAATCCACGAGCCTTCTTCAAGGGTGGCCGACAGTGCGCCCTGAATGTCCTTGAGGGACGAGTTGGTGATCTGGATGTCGAGCACTGCCATGAAGGCGCCGAGCATCACGCTCATGACCGCGATCCAGTCGCGCCGGGTCGGTTCTCCGATCGGGGCCAGCAGTTGATCACCGGCCATCTTGCGGGTCTTTGATATTCACTTTGACCGTCACCGACATGCCCGGGCGGATTTTGCCCTGTAGCGGGTTGTCGGCGGCGAAGGTCAGTTTGACCGGAATCCGTTGTACGACTTTGGTGAAGTTGCCTGTGGCATTGTCCGGCGGCAGCAGGCTGAACTGCGCGCCGGAGGCGCCGAACAGGTTGGCGACACGGCCTTCGATTGGGGTATCGCTGTAGGCGTCGAACGTCAGCTCGGCCTTTTGCCCGGGCTGCATGTGGCCGATCTGGGTTTCCTTGAAGTTGGCCTGCACCCAAATGTCCCGGTCCGGGACGATCGACAGCAGGTAGGCGCCGGCCTGCACATATTGGCCGTTGCGCGCGGCACGCTGGCCCATCAGGCCGCTGATGGGCGCGTGGATTTCGCTGCGGGTCAGGTTCAGTTCGGCCTGGGCCAGGTCGGTCTTGGCGTTGGCGATCATCGCGTCGAGGCGCTTGATCTCGGCGTTCAGGGCGTTGACTTGCTGGCGCTGGCCCTGCAGGTCGGCCTGGGCCATGGTCACCTGGGAGCGGGCGATGTGGTTGTCGGCGTCGAGGGTGGTGACGCGTTCTTCGGAGACATAACCGGGCTTGCGCAGGGTTTGTGCACGGTTCAGGTCGATCTGCGAGCGGCCGAGGGTGGCCTGGCTGGAAGAAACCTTGGCTGCACCGGCGGCGATCAGGCTGGCTTGCTGGGTGAGTTTGCTCTGGGCCTGCACGCGCTCGGCTTCGCGCATGGCCAGGGCGGCGTTGGCGCGGTCGACGGCGAGGTGGAAGTTGTCGCCTTCGAGCTTGACCAGCAGTTGGCCTTTTTCCACGTGTTCGTTGTCGCCCACCAGCACCTCGACGATGCGCGCGCCCAGTTGGCTGGAGACCCGGGTGATCTCGCCCTGGACGTAGGCGTTGTCGGTGCTCTCATAAAAGCGGCCCTTGAAGAACCACTGGGCGAAAAAGCCCGCGGCAATCAGGACCACGATCAACAGGAAGATAAACAGGCGGCGTTTGAGCGGGGCAGGCATGGCGATCATGTCGGTAACAAAAGGTAATGGAATATAGCCAGCGAACCGTCTGGCAAATAGCCATGGCGAGTCTTGAGACCGGAGCTTGTCTCATATGCCCTTTGTTCGCCTCCCCACGCTGGAGCCCAAGGGCTTGGGGCTGTTACCATTCGCCCCTTGTTTCATTTTCAGTTTTATCGCCAATTCGAGACCCGCCATGACCACCGTCCGCACGCGCATCGCGCCATCGCCTACTGGGGATCCCCACGTAGGTACTGCTTACATCGCCTTGTTCAACTACTGCTTTGCCAAGCAGCACGGCGGTGAATTCATCCTGCGGATCGAAGACACCGATCAACTGCGTTCCACCCGTGAGTCGGAACAGCAGATTTTCGATGCCCTGCGCTGGTTGGGCATTACCTGGGCTGAAGGCCCGGATGTCGGCGGCCCACACGGCCCGTATCGCCAGAGCGAGCGCAGCGACATCTACAAAAAGTACACCCAGCAGTTGGTCGACATGGGCCACGCCTTCCCGTGCTTCTGCACCGCCGAAGAGCTGGACCAGATGCGCGCCGAGCAACAGGCCCGTGGCGAAACCCCGCGCTATGACGGCCGCGCGCTGCTGCTGTCGAAAGAAGAAGTGGCCCAGCGCCTGGCCGCCGGCGAGCCGCACGTTATCCGCATGAAGGTGCCGAGCGAAGGCGTGTGCGTGGTGCCGGACATGCTGCGCGGTGACGTCGAGATCCCGTGGGACCGCATGGACATGCAAGTGCTGATGAAGACCGACGGCCTGCCGACGTACTTCCTGGCCAACGTGGTCGATGACCACCTGATGGGTATCACCCACGTGCTGCGTGGCGAAGAGTGGCTGCCATCGGCGCCGAAACTGATCCTGCTCTACGAGTACTTCGGCTGGGAACAACCGCAGCTGTGCTACATGCCGCTGCTGCGTAACCCGGACAAGAGCAAGCTGTCCAAGCGCAAGAACCCGACTTCGGTGACCTTCTACGAGCGCATGGGCTTCATGCCTGAGGCGATGCTCAACTATTTGGGCCGCATGGGCTGGTCGATGCCGGACGAGCGCGAGAAGTTCTCGTTGCAGGAAATGGTCGATAACTTCGACCTGTCCCGCGTGTCCCTGGGCGGGCCGATCTTCGACATCGAGAAACTGTCGTGGCTCAACGGCCAGTGGCTGCGTGACCTGCCGGTGGAAGAGTTCGCCAGCCGCGTGCAGCAATGGGCGTTGAACCCCGAGTACATGATGAAGATCGCGCCGCTGGTGCAGGGCAGGGTGGAGACGTTCAGCCAGGTCGCACCGTTGGCGAGCTTCTTCTTTGCCGGTGGCGTGAACCCGGACGTGAAGCTGTTTGAGTCGAAGAAACTCTCGGGTGACCAGGTTCGCCAGTTGATGCAGTTGATCCTGTGGAAGCTCGAAAGCCTGCGCCAGTGGGAGAAGGATGCGATCACCGCGACTATCCAGGCGGTGGTTGAATCCCTGGAATTGAAACTGCGCGATGCGATGCCGCTGATGTTTGCCGCGATCACCGGGCAGGCGAGTTCGGTGTCGGTACTCGATGCGATGGAAATTCTGGGCCCGGACCTGACCCGTTTCCGTCTGCGCCAAGCCCTTGATTTGCTTGGTGGTGTGTCGAAGAAAGAAAACAAGGAATGGGAAAAGCTGCTGGGCGCTATCGCTTAAGTAAGCTGTTGTAACGGTCAAACCCCGGTTTTCCGGGGTTTGCTCGGTAAGTGATTGTTATCTCGGCAAAAAATTTTGAAAATTGTTGAAAATAAATTTGACACGTTTCAAATACGCCATTAAGATTCGCCCCGTCCTCACCGACGAGGGGCTATAGCTCAGCTGGGAGAGCGCTTGCATGGCATGCAAGAGGTCAACGGTTCGATCCCGTTTAGCTCCACCAATTTACAGGTTCAAGGTCTGGCCACACCGTCCTTGAATCCGATCAGGTCTCAGCTCTGATCAGTTGTATAGAAGGTTTGTGTCCCCTTCGTCTAGTGGCCTAGGACACCGCCCTTTCACGGCGGTAACAGGGGTTCGAGTCCCCTAGGGGACGCCAGTTTCAACAAGCAGTTCGAAAGGTCTGCTGCGCCGCGAGGCGAAAAATCCGGGGCTATAGCTCAGCTGGGAGAGCGCTTGCATGGCATGCAAGAGGTCAACGGTTCGATCCCGTTTAGCTCCACCAATTTACAGGTTCAAGGTCTGGCCACACCGTCCTTGAATTCGATCAGGTCTCAGCGCTGATCAGTTGTATAGAAGGTTTGTGTCCCCTTCGTCTAGTGGCCTAGGACACCGCCCTTTCACGGCGGTAACAGGGGTTCGAGTCCCCTAGGGGACGCCACGATTACCCGCTCTGCGGGATTTTTAAGGGTCATTCAATTATTGAATGGCCCTTTTGTTTGTCTGGCGTTTGGCCAATCTTCCTTCCTCTCCCCGAATGTTCTTCTGACCAATGGTCATGGCTGTGGCTTGCGAAATATTATTATGGTAATAATATTCGAAGCATGAGATTCGGAGGCAACGATGAACGATAAAAAAGCGCAAACCCGCGAACGTATTCTGCAAGCTGCCGGCGCCGCCCTGGTGCAGCGTGGCCCGGCCGAGCCGAGTGTGGGCGAAGTGATGGGCGCGGCGGGGCTCACCGTCGGTGGTTTCTACGCGCACTTTGAGAGCAAGGATGCGTTGATGCTGGAGGCCTTCACCGCGTTGTTGGCCCGGCGTCGCGCGTCCATCGATGACATGGACTCGACCTTGACCGGTGAAGAGCGCCGCGCCCTGGTGGCAGCGTTCTACCTGTCGCGCAAACACCGTGACTCCACCGCCCAAGCGTGCCCGATCCCGGCCACCGTGGGCGAGATGAGCCGCCTGCCGGACGAATTCCGCCAGGCCTTGAACGAGCATTGTGAGCTGATGGCCGCACAGCTGGCCGCCAGCCCCGAAGAAACCGACAAGGCCCTGGCCGACATGGCACTGATGATCGGCGGCCTGTCGCTGGCCCGCGCCCTGGGCCCAGGTGAGTTGTCGGACCGTGTGTTGCGTGCGGCCAAGTCCGCGGTGCGTTAAGAGCGGCCTTCTGGCCTGAGGGATAAGCGATGGGCACGTTGAAATGGGTTCGTGGCGTCAATGGCACCTTGGGCCGGCTGGCGCCGCACACCGTTGCCAGCAAGATGCGTCGGGTGTTTATGACGCCTCGCGATCTGCCGCCCCGTGACTGGGAGTTGCCGTTGCTGGCGCAGTCCGAGCGCATCACCTTGCGTTTCGGCCTGTCGGCGCTGAAGTGGGGCCAAGGCCCTGCGGTGCTGTTGATGCATGGCTGGGAAGGGCGCCCGACGCAGTTCGCCAGCCTGATCACGGCATTGGTTGCGGCGGGCTATTCGGTGGTTGCGCTGGATGGTCCGGCTCATGGCCGTTCGCCGGGTCGCGAAGCCCACGTGCTGCTGTTCGCTCGCGCCATGCTGGAAGCCGCTGCCGAGCTGCCACCGCTGCATGCCGTCGTCGGCCACTCCATGGGCGGCGCCAGCGCGATGCTCGCGGTGCAGTTAGGGTTGCGCACCGAAGCCTTGGTGAGCATCGCCGCACCCTCGCGCTTTCTCGACGTATTGCGCGGCTTTGCCCGCATGGTCGGTTTACCGGCGCGAGCGCATTCGGCGTTTATCCAGGAGGTGGAGCTGACGATGGGCATGCCGCTCAAGCACCTCGACGTCGCCCACTATCAGATGAATATCCCGGGCCTGATCGTGCATGCCGAAGACGATACTTTCGTTTCGGTCAAAGCCTGCCAGGTCATCCACGACGCCTGGTTCGACAGCCGCCTGCTGCGCCTGGAGCAAGGCGGGCACCAGAAGGTGCTGGCAGATCCGCGCGTGATCGAAGGCGTCCTGGCGCTGCTGGCCGGCCGCCACGTGCCAGAGCGCCAAACCGCCTGAGCCATGGGTTACACTGCTCGCCGCCGACATTAATCGACCGGGAGCACCGCATGGGCTGGGATTTGGCAACGCCGTTTATCATCGATCTTCAGGTCGGTGCCGAAGACATCGACGGCCTGGGGCACGCCAACAACGCGGTGTACGTGTCCTGGCTGGAGCGTTGTGCGTGGCGCCATTCCCAGCGCTTGGGGCTGGACCTCACCGAGTACCGCCGGCTGGACCGTGCCATGGCCGTGGTGCGTCATGAGATTGATTACCTCGCCGCCGGCTACGAAGGCGACGAGCTGCAGTTGGCGACCTGGATCGTCGACTGGGACCAGCGCCTGAAAATGACCCGACGCTTCCAACTGGTACGCCCGCGTGACGGCGCCACCTTGCTGCGGGCGCAAACCACCTTTGTCTGCATCGAACTGTCCAGCGGCAAGCCCAAGCGCATGCCGGCGGAATTTCTTGAAGGTTACGGCCCTGCGCTGCAAGGCGAATTACCCTCCGGCGCCTGAAACCCGTAAACTGCGCCACGTTTTTCGTTGAGTGTTTTCCATGCAAATTGCTTTGGCGCCCATGGAGGGGTTGGTCGACAACATCCTGCGGGACGTGCTGACCCGGGTCGGCGGTATTGATTGGTGCGTGACCGAATTCATCCGGGTCAACGACCGCCTGCTGACGCCTGCCTACTTCCACAAACTCGCCCCTGAGTTGCTGCACGGTGCCAAGACCGCTGCCGGCGTGCCTCTGCGCGTGCAGTTACTCGGTTCAGACCCGGTGTGCCTGGCGGAAAACGCGGCCCTGGCGTGCGAGCTGGGCTCGCAGGTGGTTGACCTGAACTTCGGTTGCCCGGCCAAGACCGTCAACAAGTCACGGGGTGGGGCGGTGCTGCTCAAGGAGCCGGAACTGCTCAACCAGATCGTCGAGCACGTACGGCGTGCGGTGCCGGCGCATATTCCGGTCACTGCCAAGATGCGCTTGGGCTTCGACAGCCCGGACGGTGCCCTGGTGTGCGCCACGGCCCTGGCCGAAGGCGGCGCGGCGCATATCGTGGTGCACGCACGCACCAAGGTTGACGGCTACAAGCCGCCCGCGCATTGGGAGTGGATCCCGCGTGTGCAGGAGGTAGTGAAGGTGCCGGTTTTCGCCAACGGTGATATCTGGAGCGTTGAAGACTGGCGACGTTGCCGGGAAATCAGCGGCGTGGAAGACATCATGCTCGGCCGTGGCCTGGTGGCCCGTCCCGACCTGGCCCGGCAGATTGCTGCCGCACGTGCTGGCGAAGAAGTCGTGGAGATGACCTGGGCGCAGATGCAGCCGATGCTTCATGAGTTCTGGAGGCAATCGGTGGAGCAACTGACCGAGCGCCAGGCGCCTGGCCGTTTGAAGCAATGGTTGGCGATGCTGACCCGCAACTACCCCGAGGCGGTGGAGTTGTTCACGGCGATGCGCCGGGAAACGGACCTGGAGCAGGTCGGACGATTACTGGGAATACCGGATGCTGGCGCGCAGGCGTTGGCACTGAAAGATTGAGTTCATATATATAAGCATTTCAAGCCTGCATGAGAGGGCGCCGTTGGCGCCCTTTTTTGTGCTTGCGATAAAGTGTCTCATCGCCGGAGTACGCGGGCGCGCGGCAGGTTTTTAATCTTGTGTTGTTGTTTTTTATCCGCCTTATATTTGCTTGATATGTGTTAGGTGGTGCGTATTTGCTACATGTTTTTACTGTTGGGGCTGACGTATTTTATTGGATTGGTTAGTTGGGTATGTGGGCGCGCCCGATAACATAAGTCTGGTTTGATTGTATGAGTGACTGATTTCATCGATTTGCCGATGGCGCTGAGTATTGCTCAATGTATCGGGTTCTGGGGGGCGGAAGTCGAGTAAGAACACGACATTTTCTGGAATGTCCATAGGATAACGTCCCGGTTTTAATTTTGATGTCCTTATGTGAGGGCTGATTATCGGAACTCGATGGCTGCAACCCCCACGAAAGTAGGGAGTGTGCATTGCTCGTGTTTGTTTTCAGTTCAACATCAGATCAATTGATCCCCAGGCCAGTAACGGTGTTTGGGGTATCGCTTAATAAGGATTTATCAATGTCCAATTTGTCAGTTAATAACTTTCCGCGCTTAAATAATGATCTTCACTCGCAGGTGACGGATACGTCCAAGCCGGTGCCTAATACTGCCAGCGATTCCCCTGCAAGTACGGTCAGTAACTTGCTGAAGAACGGTACGGCTGTTGCAAAAGACGGCACCGTGACCTTTAACAAGGACGCGCTTGAAAAGTTGTTCGAGATGTTTGAGTTTGCGTTCAAGGCGATACGCAACATGCTGTCGGGCCAGGGAGGCCTGCCCAGGCCGATGCCCGATGCAGCACCGCAGTCCAATAAATCCGAGCAGAGCGGCGATGCGTTGGCTAAGGTCAAGGCTGACAGCAATCCAGCAGTGCTGACCCCGGCAACCAACATCAAGCCGGATGTGAAACCAGCGGTTCAGGACCTTGCGCCCAAGGTTCAGGCGGACAGCAATCCAGCGGTGCCGATCCCGGCGACCAGCGTCAAGCCGGATGTGAAACCAGCGGTTCAGGACCTTGCGCCCAAGGTTCAGGCGGACAGCAATCCAGCGGTGCCGACCCCGGCAACCAACATCAAGCCGGATGTGAAACCAGCGGTTCAGGACCTTGCGCCCAAGGTTCAGGCGGACAGCAGTCCAGCAGTGCCGACCCCGGCAACCAACATCAAGCCGGATGTGAAACCAGCGGTTCAGGACCTTGCGCCCAAGGTTCAGGCGGACAGCAGTCCAGCAGTGCCGACCCCGGCAACCAACATCAAGCCGGATGTGAAGCCAGCGGTTCAGGACCTTGCGCCCAAGGTTCAGGCGGACAGCAATCCAGCGGTGCCGACCCCGGCAACTAACGTCAAGCCGGGTGTCAACCCAGCAGTTCCGGCGCCGACGCTTAACGTCGCGCCTGAAACGAATGCGTTATCAACGCGACACAGGATCGACCCTGGCTTCCGGCCGGACGCATTCCCGGACAATAGGGTGACTACCAATGTCACCGTTCAAGTTATGAACTGTCCCTGCCCTCATCCCGAGGTGCAACCCGGGTCGCAAGATCGAATGACGCGGCGAGTCGATGGCAAAAAACCGATTACTCCTAACACGTCAGTAACCCCGGGTGTCGATAACCAGACTCCAGTTGTTCCTAACAGGCCAGTAACGCCAAGTGTTGATAACCATGCGCCAGTTGTTCCTAACAGGCCAGCAACGCCAAGTGTTGATAATCAGGCGCCAGTTGTTCCTAACAGGCCAGTAACGCCAGGTGTTGATAACCGGACGCCAGTTGTTCCCAACAGGCCAGTAACGCCAGGTGTTGATAACCGAACGCCAGTTGTTCCCAACAGGCCAGTAACGCCAGGTGTTGATAACCAGGTACCAGTTGTTCCCAACAGGCCAGTAACGCCAGGTGTTGATAACCAAGTACCAGTTGTTCCCAACAGGCCAGTAACGCCAGGTGTTGATAACCAGGTACCAGTTGTTCCCAACAGGCCAGTAACGCCAGGTGTTGATAACCGGACGCCAGTTGTTCCCAACAGGCCAGTAACGCCAGGTGTTGATAACCAGGTACCAGTTGTTCCCAACAGGCCAGTAACGCCAGGTGTGGATAACCAGGTACCAGTTGTTCCCAACAGGCCAGTAACGCCAGGTGTTGATAACCAGGTGCCAGTTATTCCTAACAGGCCAGTAACACCAGTCGTTGATGACAAGACGCCAATCGCCCCCCGGCCTCCAGTAACGCCGGACGTGACGGCTCCAGGACCTGCAGAGAACGACTTTTTTGAGTCGTCCGGCAACCGCGGGAAACAGGCTTCCAACAACGATTGGCGCTTCAATCCAGGTCGTCGGATAAGTCGATAAAACGGCAACCTCTCAAGGTTTATCAAGGAAATTGCTTCCCGGTCGTCAAGACCGGGGGGCTTCTGGAAAAGAGTGGATTTATGTCTTGTTTACCTATTAGACAAAGGATGCAGGCAAGCACGGAGTATCAGCATCTGGCCTCGTGTCCAGTACGACCAAGGACGGTTTCGACGGACGAGAGGAAAGTTGATAGGGATCCTGTCCCGGCATTCAACAATAACGATCGAGGCGGCATTGGCGATGCAACAAACAACGGCCCGATGCTGACGAAGTTGCTCGAGGTCTTTACGCAGTTCTTTTCCCTGTTGCAACGTGTCCTGGCCGGGACGGATCCGACGAACACGGTTCCGACCCCGGTAACACCGTTGCCTATGCCTCCGGTGACACCCCTTCCGGCAACACCGTTGCCCTCGCCTCCGGTGATCCCCCGTCCTGTTTTACCGCTCCCTGATCCACGTGCACAGGTTCTTCGAGACCTTTCCAGCAAGCGTAATGGCGCAAAGCCCGACAATATCTGGAACGGTTTTCGCCAGGGCCCCGATGGTAACTGCGTGACGATTTCGGCGATCAAGGCGGCGATGATGAAGTTTGGGCAAAGCCCGACCGATATTTTCAAGTCTGTTCGAGGCGTAGGTGATGGCTATCACGTGGAGATGCGTGACGGATACAGGCTGGACCTGAAAAAGGATGAGCTGGAAAAGGCGACAAGGGCTTCAAGGTTTGTCCTAATGACTGACTCCGGCATGCTCAAGGACGCGCACTTCCTGTTTGCTGTCAGTGCCAAACGGGCAATGATGGAAAACAACGACGGGACTGCCGGGAAAAGCATTGAGCATGCCATACACAGCCTTAACAATGGTGAGGATGAATTGGTGGCGGGTGAAGGCTTCTTGCGGCTGGGCTTGCGCCAACACATGCGGACGGTCTCGGTAACAGCCTTTCGAGATAAGTCATTGATAGGGATGGTCAACAGGCAGCGTCACTCGGTGGCTGTGATTGACGGGTGTGAGGAGCTATACGGCAAGAAGGGGGGGGCGCCGCGTTTCGGAGATGCCATCGCGTTGATCTGACGTTTTCGCAGGTTCACACCTGGATTCAGCGTGTGGTGGTGTTCAGAGGGTTGTGAGCATGAATGTCTTGAACTCCGGTTTTGCGATGAGGGTCGGCCGCAACGTTTTTCATGGCTTGCAGGAAGCACAAGAAAGGCCGGCCGATATCGTCAATGCCTTCAGTTCTACCGAACGTAGATTTGCTGAGCACTTTGATACCAGTACTCATTCGGCGGTCATCAAGATGATGATGGTTACATTCGGGTCTCGCCGCGCCGATATGTTCAGCGAGGTCCGGCACGTCGGCGGCGGCTACGACATCACTCTGAAAGACGGCTACAAGTTGCATCTTGCTGAACATGAGCTGCGCCGCACCACGGCCGCGTCGAGGTTTGTCGGCAGCGATGCAGGCGCAATGGAAAATGCCAATTTTGCGTTGGCGGTCTTTATCAAACGCAAACAGTTGTCCAGCGCGGACAGCAGTATCAACAGCAACTTTGATGCGGCCTTGTCGACGTCTTTACAGGGAGAGACCACCTTTAATCTGCTCAAAGGCATGGGGATGAAGCAGTTTATGCGGCGTATACCTGCGCAGCAGCTCATCGGCAAGGACGCCGTTGGTGTTATGGAAACTCATGACTTTGGCGCCTCATTGATCCGTAATGGGGTGGCGCATCGGTTTGACCGTCAATACCGCCCCGACCGCCATTACGTCTATGTGTTGGACAACGCCGAGCAGGCGAGGCGCAACCCTGAGAAACCCTCCGGCATCCTGAATGGTTTTAATGCGGTTGAACCAAGGTTTGGCGAGTCGTTTGATGTCAGCAGCCACGCCGCCGTGATCAAGATGCTCATGCTGAGATTTGGCCAAAGCCCGGCGGATATGTTTGAGAAAGTCATCCCGGCAGGAGGGGGCTATAACATCACGATGAAGGACGGCTTCGCGATTCACCTTTCCGAACAGGAATTGAACCAGGCGAGCGAAGCGTCCCGGTTTGCCGGACCTGACAGGCAGGCCCTGAACCAGGCCAACTTCATGTGGGCGGCCTACGTGAAACGCAGGCAACTGACCCGTTTTGATCCCGCGCCGGACAAATCATTTGGCAGGGCTTTATCAAACGCCCTGGAAGGCGATACGCCCTACAGGGTCTTGAAGGGGCTTGGGATGGTCGGTTTTTTGCGGCTCGTTCCCCCCGGCAAGATGATGAAGCAAGGCGCTGTCGCGGTAATCAATACCTTCGGCTATTCGGGCGCCTTAGTGCTGGATGGCGTCCAGCACAGTGTTGGAAAACCAGCGTCTGTCGCCAGGTCGTATGGCTACATGCTCGCCGAGGAGGTGCCTGCCGGATTACCGATTGATTCAATTCCCACGGTTTCTCCGACGTCCGATGTCCCGGTGGGGATCAAGCCCGCCAATATCTGGAGCGGATTTTATCAAGGGGTCGAGGGTAATTGCGTCACGGTATCCGCGATCAAGGCGGCGATGATGAAGTACGGTCAAAATCCCCGGGGCATCTATAAAAGCATCATCCCGACGCGCGAGGGTTATACCGTGACCATGCGCGATGCCTGTACGGTGCGCTTGACCCATGAAGAGCTGAAAAAGGCCCGGGAAGGCTCACACTTCAAGGGCGCTGACCCCGGGTTGCTCAAGGACGCGACGTTCTTGTACGCCGTCAGTGCCAAGCGGGCGCAAATGGAGAATCACGAGTTTCGCGCCGCCGCCGGTTTCGAAGCGGCCATGGGCACGCTCAATGATGGCGAGAGCCCCGGTGATGCGCTGCTGCGGCTGGGACTGTATGCCTTTACACGGCAGAGCAGCGTCCAGGAACTGGCCAGCGGCGTGGCCGGTACGCTGGCAAACTTCGGGCACTCTGTAGCGGTTGTTGATGGCGTTTTTGATGATTACGGGGCCAAAACCTCACTGAAGACATCGGGCTGGATGCGTGACGATGGCATCGCACTAAAGTTGGTTTAACTGCAACGGCCCGGCCTGCACCAGCCGTTGCCGGAAACCCTCCATAGGCAGCGGCCGGCTGTGCAAATACCCCTGATACAAATGACACCCCAGCCCCTGCAAGAACGCCAATTGCTCGGTCGTTTCCACTCCCTCGGCAATCACCTCCAGGTTCAAGCTGCGGGCCATGGCCACAATCGCGCGGATGATTTCCGCATCGTTCGGATCATGGGTCGCATCGCGCACAAACGACTGGTCGATTTTCAGCGCATCCACGGGCAGGCGCTTGAGGTAGGTCAGTGACGAGTAGCCGGTGCCGAAATCATCCATCGCAAAGCTCACGCCGAGTTTTTTCAGGCGGCGCATCTTGCTGATGGTGTCGTCCAGATTCTGAATCACGATGCCTTCGGTGATTTCCAGTTTCAACAGCGTAAAAGGCAGTTGGTGGGTGCGCAGGCTGCGCTCCACCCGCTCGACAAAATCGTTCTGGCGAAACTGCCTCGGGCTGATGTTCACGCACAGGCTGAAATTCAGCGGGTCCACCAGGCCCTCGGCGATCAGTTGCGCGAAGGTCCCGCAGGCTTCATCGAGGATCCAGGTGCCGACTTCCAGAATCAGTCCGCTGTCTTCCAGCACCTTGATGAATTCAGTCGGCGATTGCGCGCCCAACTGCGGGTGCTGCCAGCGCACCAGGGCTTCGGCGCCGACGATTTGGTTACCCCGGGCATCCACTTGCGGTTGGTAGTGCACGCTGAATTCACCGCGGGACAGGGCCAGGCGCAGGTCGGTTTCCATACGCAGCCGCTCGCTGGCGGTTTTCTGCATGCTGTTGTGGAACATCTGGATCGTGTTGCGTCCCGAGTCCTTGGCTCGATACAGCGCGATATCGGCGCGCTTGAGCAAGTCCGCCGGGGTTGAACCGTGATCGGGAATCAGCGCCACGCCAATGCTCGGCGTGACTTGCAAGCGTTGGCCATCCAGAAACATCGGTTCGGATAACAGTTCGCGCAGGGTGTCGGCCAACTCCGAAACCTGGGCACTGACCTGCTGGCGCGAACCCTCCAGGCCGCTGAGCAGGACTACAAATTCATCGCCACCCAGGCGCGCCACGGTGTCTTCCATGCGCACGCTGGCTTCGAGGCGAGCGGTGACGATTTTCAGCACGGTGTCGCCCACCGGGTGGCCGAGGGAGTCGTTGATGTGCTTGAAGTGGTCCAGGTCGAGGAACAGCAGGGCGCCCCGCAGGTTATGGCGTTTGAGCAAGGCGATCTGCTGGCTCAGGCGGTCCATCAGCAGGGCGCGGTTGGGCAGGTTGGTCAGCGGGTCGTGATAGGCCAGGTGGCGAATCTGCGCCTGGGCGTTTTTCAACAGGCTCACGTCCCGGGCGGTCAGCAGCAGGCACGGGGTTTCATTGAGGGTGATGGGTTCCACCGACACTTCAACCGCCAGTACTTCGCCGCGCTTGTTGTGCCAGAGCATTTCCAGGTGATGAATGCGGCCCTTGATCTGCAGCTCGGCCAATAATGCAGCGCGCTGGTTTTCGTCGGCCCAGATGCCGATCTGATACAGCGTCAGGCCGATCGCCTCTTCGGCGCGGTAGCCGGTCAAGCGGCAGAAGCCGTCATTGACTTCTACATAGCGCCCGGTATCGCGTTCGGTGATCGACACCGCGTCGGGGCTGGAATGAAAGGCCTTGGCGAACTTCTCTTCGCTGGCCTTGAGCGCCGCTTCCGAGCGTTGCTGCTGGGTGATGTCCCGCAAGGTGGTGACGATGCAGGGTTGGTCGCTGACCTGGATCAGGCGGCTGGAGATCACGCAGTTAAGGGTTTGGCCGTTCTTGTGATGAACGGTGATTGCCACGTTGCTCAGGGATTGTTCGCGAATCACCTGCTCGATGCGTTGCAGGCGCCTGCTGGGTTCATCCCACAAGCCGATCTGTTCGGCGTTGTTGTTGAGCACCTCGGCGGCGGTCCAGCCGAAGGTCTGGGTGAAGGCCGGGTTGATCTCGATAAACTGGCCGGTCTCCAGACGTGTCACGCAGATCGGGTCGGGGCTGGCGAGAAACAGGCTGGCGAACTTTTCTTCCGACGCGGTCAGGCGTTGTTCGCGCTCGACCTGGTCGGTGATGTCGAGCAGCGTGCCGGCCATGCGCAGGGGCACGCCCAAGTCATCGCGATACAGGCGGGCGCGGCTTTCCAGGTAGCGCGAACTGCCATCTTCCAGTTGCACGCGATAGGTCAGTTGGTAGTTGCCCGCCGGGCCTTCGCGCAGGGTCCGGTAGGCGTTGCGCATGCTCTCACGCTCTTCCTGAGGCATGCCTTCAAAAAACGCCTCGAAGGATTCGTGAAACGGCTGGGGTTCCAGCCCGTGCAATTGCGCGGCGCGGGCCGAGCCGTAGAGCATGCCGCTGGGAATGTGCCAGTCCCAGGTACCCAGTTGTGCCGAGTCGAGGGCCAGGTCCAGGCGTTCCTGGCTGTCCTTGAGGGCTTGCTCGGCGTTCTTGCGGTCGGTGGTGTCGAGGAAGGTGCTGATCAGGTAGTCCTCGCCGTCCAGCTCGACTTTCTGGGCGCTGAGGGTGCCATCGTGGATCTGCCCGTTGCTGGCGCGAAACTGCACCTCCATGGTGATGGGGGTGCCTTTGCGCTGGGTGGCCTTGATCAGTAGCGCGCGTTGTTCGGGGTGTACCCAGAGGCCCAGCTCCAGCGTGCTGCGGCCAATGGCATCGGCCAGCGGCCAGCCGAACAGGCTCTCGAAATACTGGTTGGCTTCGCTGATCAGGCCGTCCGCCTGGCGGGTCAGCAGGACCATCAGCGGGCACAAATGAAACAGGGTGGCGAAGCGCTTTTCCGAATGGCTGAGGGCGTGTTCGCGCTCGCGCTGGTGGGTGATTTCGCGGATCACTCCGATCATCCGCCGGCGACCGGCCTTGTCCGGCAGCAGGCTGCCGTTGATTTCCAGCCAATGCAGGCTGCCATCGGGCCATTGGATACGGTGGTGCATGGCTTGGGCTGCGGGCTCGCCGGCCAGCACCGCATGAAAGGCCCGGACCACCTTGGCGCGGTCCTCGGGAGCCAGCAGGTCCAGGTACTCCAGGTCTTTAGGCAGTGGGTGGCGCGGGTCGAAGCCGAACAGTGCCTGGGTGCCTCGGGACCAGCTTATCCGGCCGGTATCGATTTCCCAGCTCCAGGCGCCCAGCCGGGCAGCGTTGAGCGCCGCCAGCAGTTGCGGCGCGCTGTCCCAGCTTTGCTCCGCCTCCTGTGGGTCCAGGGCGTAGATGCGAGGCAGAGGTGGCACGGAATTGACGGGGTTGCGCATTATCACAGGGCCTTGGCTCGATGGGCGTTCGGCGCGGGTTCATGGTCTACGGGCCACAGCGATTCATGCCTGATTCCCTGGCAGATCGACCTGTGCATCCAATAGGCTCATGAAAGCCCGCGCAGCGTTCGACAGCGTCCTTTCGGTGTGCACGATATAGCCTAGCTGGCGACTGAGCTGTATGCCCGGCAAAGCGACGCGTGCCACCTGATCATCGAGCATCGTGCGCGGCAACACGCTCCAGGCCAGGCCGATGGAGACCATCATCTTGATGGTTTCCAGGTAGTTGGTGCTCATGGCGATATTCGGCGTCAGGCCCTGGGCCTCGAACAGCCGCTGCACGATATGGTGGGTAAAGGTGTTGCCGCCGGGAAACACCGCCGGGTGCCGGGCGATGTCCGCCAGGTTGACGTTGCCGTTGCTGATCAGGCTGTGTTCCGGTGCCACCACGAAATCCAGCGGGTCGTCCCACACCGGGGTGGCGCGCACCAGTGTGTGGGGCTCCGGCGCGAGGGTGATGACCGCCACTTCGGCGCGGCCATGGAGGATTTCTTCGTAGGCCACTTCTGAATCGAGAAACTGAATATCCAGGGCGACGTTCGGGTATTCCCGGGTAAACGTTCGCAGTACGGGCGGCAGGCGATGCAGGCCTATGTGATGGCTGGTGGCCAGTGTCAGGCGCCCGCTGACTTCGCCGGTGAGGTTGGTCAGGGCGCGGCGGGTGTCGTCCAGCACGTTGAGGATCTGATAAGCCCGCGGCAGTAACGCTCTCCCGGCTTCGGTAAGGCCGACTTCGCGCCCCAGCCGGTCGAACAGACGCACCTTTAATTGCTGCTCCAGGCCGGCGATGCGCTTGCTGATGGCGGGTTGGGTCAGGTGCAGGCGTTCGCCGGCACCGGAGAAGCTGCCAGTCTCGGCGATGGCAATAAAGGCATTGAGGTTGGCCAGGTCCATTGTGCTATTCCAGTTGGTAATCCAAAGCATAAAAAATATGAATTTGAGTTATTTAATGTAGCGCCATACCATCAGCCTCACAAGCCAAAGGGTTATTGAATCGTTCAAGGCCCGGGGCATAGAAACACCTGATGAGGACCGCGTGATGGCCGGCAAAACGCTTTACGACAAGCTTTGGGATTCCCATGAAGTGAAACGGCGCGATGATGGGTCGTCGCTGATCTACATCGACCGTCACATCATCCATGAAGTGACCTCGCCTCAAGCGTTCGAAGGCCTGCGACTGGCCGGGCGCAAGCCTTGGCGCGTCGACTCGATCATCGCCACCCCGGACCACAACGTGCCGACCACCCCGGAGCGTAAAGGCGGGATCGAAGCTATCGTCGACACCGTGTCGCGCCTCCAGGTGCAGACCCTCGATGATTACTGCGACGAATATGGCATCACCGAATTCAAGATGAATGACGTGCGTCAAGGCATCGTTCACGTGATCGGCCCGGAGCAGGGCGCCACCTTGCCCGGCATGACCGTGGTCTGCGGCGACTCCCACACCTCCACCCACGGGGCGTTTGGCGCGTTGGCGCACGGCATCGGCACTTCCGAGGTGGAGCACGTATTCGCCACCCAGTGCCTGGTTGCCAAGAAAATGAAGAACATGCTGGTGTCGGTGGAAGGTGAGTTGCCTTTCGGCGTCACTGCCAAAGACATCGTCCTGGCGGTGATCGGCAAGATCGGCACCGCCGGCGGTAACGGCCACGCCATCGAATTCGCCGGCAGCGCGATTCGCGACCTGTCCATCGAAGGCCGCATGACCATCTGCAACATGTCCATCGAAGCCGGTGCCCGTGTGGGCATGGTGGCGGCGGACGAAAAGACCATTGCCTACGTCAAGGGTCGCCCATTCGCACCGAGCGGTGCCGATTGGGACGCCGCTGTCGAAGCCTGGAAAGACCTGGTGTCCGATGCCGACGCGGTGTTCGACACCGTGGTTACCCTCGACGCCGCGCAGATCAAGCCGCAAGTCAGCTGGGGCACTTCGCCGGAAATGGTGTTGGCCGTTGATCAGAACGTGCCGGACCCGGCCAAGGAAACCGACCTGGTCAAACGCGGCTCCATCGAGCGCGCCTTGAAGTACATGGGCTTGAAAGCCAACCAGGCGATCACCGACATCCAGTTGGATCGCGTGTTTATCGGCTCCTGCACCAACTCGCGGATCGAAGACTTGCGCGCTGCGGCGGTGATCGCCAAGGGCCGCAAAGTCGCCTCGACCATCAAGCAGGCGATCGTGGTGCCAGGTTCGGGTCTGGTTAAGGCCCAGGCTGAAGCCGAAGGCCTCGACAAGATCTTCCTCGAAGCCGGTTTTGAATGGCGCGAGCCGGGCTGCTCGATGTGCCTGGCAATGAACCCGGACCGTTTGGAGTCAGGCGAGCATTGCGCGTCCACCTCCAACCGTAACTTCGAAGGGCGTCAGGGCGCCGGTGGCCGTACCCACCTCGTTAGCCCGGCCATGGCTGCTGCGGCTGCCGTCAACGGTCGTTTCATCGACGTTCGCGAATTGATCTGAGGAATACCCGATGAGAGCTTTTACCCAACACACCGGTTTAGTCGCGCCGTTGGACCGTGCCAATGTGGACACCGACCAGATCATTCCCAAGCAGTTCTTGAAGTCGATCAAGCGCACCGGTTTTGGCCCGAACCTGTTCGACGAGTGGCGCTACCTGGACGTGGGCTACGCCTACCAGGACAACTCCAAGCGCCCGTTGAACAAGGATTTTGTGCTCAACGCCGAGCGTTACCAGGGTGCCAGCGTGTTGCTGGCCCGGGAAAACTTCGGTTGCGGCTCCAGCCGTGAACACGCGCCGTGGGCCCTGGAAGAATATGGCTTTCGCAGCATCATCGCGCCGAGCTACGCCGACATCTTCTTCAACAACAGCTTCAAGAACGGCTTGCTGCCGATCATCTTGAGCGATGCCGAAGTGGATGAGTTGTTCCAGCAAGTGGAAGCCAATGTGGGCTACCAGTTGACCGTCGACCTGGCCGCGCAGACCGTGACCCGTCCGGACGGCAAGGTGTATCACTTTGAAGTGGACGCCTTCCGCAAGCACTGCCTGATCAATGGCCTGGACGACATCGGCCTGACCTTGCAGGACGGTGATGCGATTGCAGCGTTTGAAACCAAGCACCGGGCGAGCCAGCCTTGGTTGTTTCGCGACGCGTAACCCACTGTAGGAGCGAGCTTGCTCGCGAAAAACCTGAGATCGCCACGGGGTGTCAGATGCCCAGCGTCATCGTTGGCGACCTTCGCGAGCAAGCTCGCTCCTACAAAAAGCACAACAACGAGGAGCTTCCCATGACCAGCACCGCCCACACCCAAGTCGTGCAAAAACAATTCGGCGAACAGGCCTCGGCCTACCTGAGCAGCGCAGTTCACGCTCAAGGCACCGAATTCGCGCTACTCCAGGCCGAACTGGCCGGGCAGGGCGCTGCGCGACTGCTGGACCTGGGTTGCGGCGCCGGTCATGTGAGTTTCAACGTTGCACCGTTGGTTAAAGAAGTGGTGGCGTACGACCTGTCCCAGCAAATGCTCGACGTGGTCGCCGCCGCTGCGGTGGACCGTGGCCTGGACAACATCCGCACCGTGCACGGCGCCGCCGAGCGCCTGCCGTTTGCCGATGGCGAGTTCGACTTTGTGTTCAGCCGCTATTCGGCCCACCACTGGAGCGACCTCGGCCTGGCCCTGCGTGAAGTGCGCCGGGTGCTCAAGCCCGGCGGCGTGGCCGCGTTTGTGGACGTCTTGTCACCGGGCAGCCCGCTGTTGGACACTTACCTGCAAACCGTGGAAGTGCTGCGCGACACCAGTCATGTGCGCGATTATTCCGCCGGCGAGTGGATGCACCAGCTCAGCGAAGCCGGTTTGCATGTACGCAACAGCAGCCGCCAGCGCCTGCGCCTGGAATACACCTCGTGGGTTGAGCGCATGCGCACCCCAGAGGTATTGCGCGCCGCGATTCTGGAGCTGCAAAAGGCGATGGGCCAGGAAGTGCGCGATTATTTCGAGATTCAAGCCGACGGCACCTTCAGCACCGACGTGCTGGTGGTGTGGGCCGAACGCTGATTAATTTTTCCCGACCTGCCCACGGGCGGGTCGCTTGATGAAATGAGGAACCCATGAGCAAGCAGATTCTGATTCTCCCTGGCGACGGCATTGGTCCGGAAATCATGGCCGAAGCGGTCAAGGTCCTGGAAGTGGCCAACACCAAGTACAGCCTGGGCTTCGAACTGAGCCACGACGTGATCGGCGGCGCGGCCATCGACAAGCACGGCGTGCCCCTGGCCGACGAGACCCTGGACCGTGCGCGCGCAGCCGACGCCGTGCTGTTGGGTGCCGTGGGTGGCCCGAAATGGGACAAGATCGAACGTGACATCCGCCCGGAGCGCGGCCTGCTGAAGATCCGTGCGCAACTGGGCCTGTTCGGCAACCTGCGCCCGGCGATCCTTTACCCGCAACTGGCGGACGCTTCCAGCCTGAAGCCGGAAATCGTCGCGGGCCTGGACATCCTGATCGTCCGCGAACTGACCGGCGGTATCTACTTCGGCTCGCCACGGGGCGTGCGCGAGTTGGAGAATGGCGAGCGTCAGGCCTACGACACCCTGCCGTACAGCGAGAGTGAAATCCGCCGTATCGCCCGTGTCGGTTTCGACATGGCCCGTGTGCGTGGCAAGAAGGTCTGCTCGGTGGACAAGGCCAACGTATTGGCGTCCAGCCAGCTGTGGCGTGAAATCGTCGAGGAAGTCGCCAAGGACTACCCGGACGTCGAGCTGAGCCACATGTACGTCGACAACGCCGCCATGCAACTGGTGCGTGCACCCAAGCAATTCGACGTGATCGTCACCGACAACCTGTTTGGCGACATCCTGTCCGACCAGGCCTCGATGCTCACCGGTTCCATCGGCATGCTGCCGTCGGCATCCCTGGATGCCAACAACAAAGGCATGTACGAGCCGTGCCACGGTTCGGCGCCGGACATCGCCGGGCAGGGCATTGCCAACCCGTTGGCGACCATTTTGTCGGTGTCGATGATGCTGCGTTACAGCTTCAACCTGACCGACGCGGCGGATGCCATCGAGAAGGCTGTGAGCCTGGTGCTGGACCAAGGCCTGCGCACCGGTGACATCTGGTCCCAGGGTTGCACCAAGGTCGGTACGCAAGAAATGGGCGACGCAGTAGTCGCCGCGCTGCGGAATCTGTAATCTCTCGGGCCCGCTTGCAGATGTTGCTGCAAGGCGGCCCACTTTTGAACAAGGTGTAGTTGCGATGAAACGTGTAGGTCTGATCGGTTGGCGCGGTATGGTCGGTTCCGTGCTCATGCAGCGGATGCTGGAAGAGCAGGATTTCGATCTGATTGAGCCGGTGTTTTTCACCACTTCCAATGTAGGTGGTCAAGGGCCGTCTGTGGGCAAGGACATTGCTCCGCTCAAGGACGCCTATAACATTGAAGAACTGAAGACCCTCGACGTCATTCTGACCTGCCAGGGTGGCGACTACACCAGCGAAGTCTTCCCCAAGCTGCGCGAAGCCGGCTGGCAGGGTTACTGGATCGACGCCGCTTCCAGCCTGCGCATGCAGGATGACGCGGTCATCGTCCTGGACCCGGTCAACCGCAAGGTGATCGACCAGCAATTGGACGCAGGCACCAAGAACTACATCGGTGGCAACTGCACCGTCAGCCTGATGCTGATGGGCCTGGGCGGCTTGTTCGAAGCCGGCCTGGTGGAGTGGATGAGCGCCATGACCTATCAGGCGGCCTCCGGTGCCGGCGCGCAGAACATGCGTGAACTGATCAAGCAAATGGGCGCGACCCACGCTGCGGTTGCCGATCAACTGGCTGACCCGGCCAGCGCGATCCTCGACATCGACCGCCGTGTGGCTGAAGCCATGCGCAGTGAAGCCTACCCGACCGAGAACTTCGGCGTGCCCTTGGCCGGTAGCCTGATCCCGTGGATCGACAAGGAACTGCCTAACGGCCAGAGCCGTGAAGAGTGGAAGGCCCAGGCCGAGACCAACAAGATCCTTGGTCGCTTCAAGAGCCCGATCCCGGTGGACGGTATCTGCGTGCGCATCGGCGCCATGCGTTGCCACAGCCAGGCGCTGACCATCAAGCTGAACAAAGACGTGCCGATCGCCGATATCGAAGGGCTGATCAGCCAGCACAACCCTTGGGTCAAGCTGGTGCCGAACAACCGCGATATCAGCATCCAGGAACTGAGCCCGAACAAGGTGACCGGTACCCTGAATGTGCCGGTTGGCCGTCTGCGCAAGCTGAACATGGGGACTCAGTACCTGGGCGCGTTCACCGTTGGCGACCAACTGCTGTGGGGCGCGGCTGAGCCGTTGCGTCGCATGCTGCGGATCTTGCTGGAGCGGTAATCGCTGCTGGTAATTGGAAACCCGCGCTCTGGTGACAGGCGCGGGTTTTTTATTGCGCGCTCGGGCCTCTTCGCGAGCAAGCCCGCTCCCACATTTGATCGCATTTCAACTGAAGAAACTCGGTCGAATGTGGGAGCGGGCTTGCTCGCGAAGAGGCCATCAGCCACACCACAACCCCCAGGTTAATTGCCTCACCCCCAACCACCCGGTAAAGTGCCGCTCCCCCCGCAATGCCCGAGGCAGCCCCCATGACCCAGACCTTTGATATTGCCGTGATCGGCGCTACCGGCACCGTTGGCGAAACCCTGGTGCAGATCCTCGAAGAGCAGGACTTCCCGGTAGGCAACCTGCACCTGTTGGCCAGCAGCGAGTCGGCCGGGCATTCGGTGCCGTTTCGGGGCAAGAACGTGCGGGTACGGGAAGTCGACGAATTTGATTTCAGCAAAGTCCAGCTGGTGTTCTTCGCCGCCGGCCCTGCGGTCACCTTGAGTTTTGCCCCGCGCGTCACCGCCGCTGGCTGCACGCTGATCGACCTGTCCGGCGCCTTGCCGGCCGATCAGGCGCCGCAAGTGGTTCCGGAAGCCAATGCCCACGTCCTGGATGGCCTGAAAAGGCCCTATCAGGTCAGCAGCCCAAGCCCATCGGCCACCGCCCTGGCCGTGGTGCTGGCGCCACTGCGCGGCTTGCTGGATATCCAGCGCGTCAGCGTCACGGCCAATCTCGCTGTTTCCGCCCAGGGCCGTGAAGCGGTCGCCGAACTCGCCCGGCAGACCGCCGAATTGCTGAACGTGCGCCCGTTGGAGCCAAAATTTTTCGATCGGCAGATGGCCTTCAACCTGCTGGCCCAGGTCGGCAAGCCTGACGCCCAAGGCCACACTGCCCTGGAAAAGCGCCTGGTGCACGAATTGCGCGCGGTGCTGGAAATGCCTTTGCTAAAGATTTCCGCAACCTGCGTTCAAGCCCCGGTGTTTTTTGGCGATAGCCTGACTGTGTCACTGCAATTGGGGGCGGCGGTCGATCTTGCCGCCGTCAACCTTGCCCTGGACTCGGCGCCGGGTGTCGAGCTGGTGGAAGAGGGTGATTACCCCACAGCGGTTGGCGATGCGGTCGGTCAGGACGTGGTCTACGTTGGCCGGGTGCGTGCCGGTGTCGATGACCCGGCGGAACTAAATGTGTGGCTGACGTCAGATAACGTACGCAAAGGCGCCGCACTTAACGCCGTACAGCTGGCGCAGTTGTTGATAAAAGGCCTTGTGTAAAAGATACTTGGCGGCAATTTGTAGATTGATTCTAGCCAAGCGCTATGCTTGGCCCCAAGCTGGAAAGATTGCGCGTCGGTGACCTATCGGCTCGCCATGCCTTATGGCAGCGGTTACCACCCTTCTCGCAGGCCGGGGAGTGTTCAAAAAGGATGAGGCTATGGTTCAAGTTCGCAAACTGGTGTTAGCAATAGCGGCCGCCTCGGCGCTGTCCTCCGGTATGGCGCAAGCACTGCAACTTGGGGAGATGACTCTCAAGTCGAAGCTGAACCAGCCGCTGTCGGTGGAGATCGAGTTGCTTGACGTCGGTGGCCTGACCGCCTCCGAGATCACCCCCAGCCTCGCTTCGTCCCAGGCCTTTGTGGATGCGGGCGTTGATCGCCAGGCTTTCCTGAATGACTTGACCTTCACCCCGGTGGTCAACCCGAACGGCCGCAGTGTGGTGCGTGTCACCTCCAGCCAGCCGTTGCCTGATTCCTATGTGCGTTTCCTGTTGCAGGTGCAATGGCCCAACGGCCGCCTGATGCGCGACTACAGCGTGTTGCTGGACCCGGCCAAGTTCGACCAGTCGACCCCGACGGCCGGCGCGCCTGCACCTGCACCGCGCCTGACGTCGCCTGTGACGTCGGCTCCGCCAGTCACCAAGCCCAAGGAACTCACCACAACTTCCCACGACACCTTGTGGGAAATCGCCGCGAAGAACCGTAACGGCGCCTCGGTGCAGCAAACCATGCTGGCCATTCAGGCACTGAACCCTGATGCCTTTGTCGGCGGCAACATCAACCGCATGAAAACCGGCCATGTCCTGCGCCTGCCAGATTCTGGGCAAAGCACCAGCCTGCCGCAGCCCCAGGCGGTTGCTGAAGTGACTGCGCAAAATGCGGCGTGGCGCGAGGGGCGTCGCGGCGCCAATCAGCCCGCCGGCAAGGCGCAACTCGACGCCACCAAGCGTACCCAGGCCGGTAACGCACCTGCGCAGACCAATACCAAGGACAACTTGAGCCTGGTTTCCGCCGAAGCCGCCAAGAAAGGCGTGAAGGGCGGGGCTGGTGATAGCCGGGCCTTGAACAACAAGCTGGCGGTGACCCAGGAAAGCCTGGATTCGACCCGTCGCGAGAATGAAGAACTGAAAAGCCGCATGGCTGACCTGCAAAGTCAGCTGGACAAACTGCAGCGGCTGATCGAGCTCAAGAACAATCAATTGGCCAAGCTGCAGACCCCAGGTGGCGCTGCGGCGCAGCCTGCTGCCACGGCCGCGATACTGGCTGAAGTGGCTGCACAACCGGCCGCGCCGGCTGCGGCAACCCCGGCGGCAACCCCCGCGGCTGCGCCGGTCGAGACGCCGATCAAGGCTGACGCGGTGCCTGCTACCACCGAAGGTAAATTCAACGACCTGCTGACCAACCCGATTGTGCTCGGCGTGATCGGCGGCGCGGCGGGTTTGCTGGTGCTGTTGCTTCTGCTGCTGTGGGCGCGTCATCGCAATGCGCGCCTTGAAGAAGAAAAGCACCTGCGCATGGCGCGGGCCCTGGCTGAAGAGCCGGAATTTGCGCCGAACATTGATCACGATCTGCCATCCGACAGTTTCGAAGGCCTTGATGTGCCGCCGCCGAACGTCAAGCTGGCTCCAGCTCCAGCTCCGGCAGCAGTGGTTGCTCCGGTGATTGCACCGGTTGTCGCTCCTGTTGCTGCTGAGCGCCCGGCCGACGCCCTGGCTCAAGCCCAGTCGCACATCGACCGTGGCCACCTGAACCAGGCCGCTGAAGTACTGGAAGATGCGATCAAGCAAGAGCCAGCCCGCAGCGACCTGCGCCTCAAACTGATGGAAGTCCACGGTTTGCAGGGCAACAAGGGTGGGTTTGTCACCCAGGAGCGCCAATTGGTCGCCAATGGCGACAACCATGCCCAGGTTGAACAGCTGAAAAGTCGCTTCCCGGCCATGGCCGTGCTCGCGGCTGGCGTCAGCGCTGCCGTTGCTGCGGCCGCCCTCGACGCCCAATACGTCAAGGACCTGCTCAAGGACGAACCTGCGCCGCCTGCTCCTGCGCCGGAACCTGACGCGTTTGATACCGACTTCGACCTGAGCCTGGACGATCTGGAAGCCGCTTCCCCGGCCGTGGTCAAGCCAGCGTCGGACGACCTGAGCTTTGAGTCGGTGCTGCAACAGCAGACCGAGGCCAAGGCCAGCGAGGAAGACCTCTCGGACTTCGACCTGGACCTGCAGCTCGACCCGCCATCGTCGACCCAGTCCGACGACGAGTTCCTCTCCGGTCTCGAAGACCAGATGAAGGGCCAGCCACCGGTAGAGCCGCCGACCCTGACACCAGCCGACCTGGACGACCTCGAGCTGCCGGAAGATTTCGACCTGTCCCTGGCCGACGAACCCGAGGCACCTGCCGCGGCCAAGCCGGATGCATTCGCCTCGGAACTTGACGACGTCAACGCCGAGCTGGATCGCCTGTCGCAAAGCCTGGAGCATCCGCCCATCGAGCCGTCCTTCACCGAGGCAGACGCAGCATTGGGTGGCGATGAGCCGGAATTCGACTTCCTCTCCGGCACCGATGAAGTGGCGACCAAGCTTGACCTGGCCCAGGCCTACATCGACATGGGCGATGCCGATGGCGCGCGGGACATTCTTGGCGAAGTGCTTAAGGAAGGCGACGACGGTCAAAAAGGCGAAGCCAAGGAAATGCTCAGCCGGCTGGCTTGATCCCTTCCCCTGTAGGAGCGAGCTTGCTCGCGAAGAACTCCCAGGCACCGCGTTCATCCAGGATGGGCGCGTTATCGTTAACGACCTTCGCGAGCAAGCTCGCTCCTACAAAAAGCCCCAAGCTCGGCGCGCGGCCTTATAATGGCCGCCTTTGCGCAACTCATCAGGCTCTCAGTTCTTGGCAAATATAGATAACGCGGCCGCCGAAATGGCGGCCGCAGGCTTTTTCAGAATCGCCCTGGGCGTGGAATACAAAGGCTCACGCTATCGCGGCTGGCAGCGCCAGGCCTCCGGCGTGCCGACGGTGCAGGAAACCCTGGAGAAGGCCCTGTCGAAAGTCGCCGACTCACCGGTGTCGCTGATGTGCGCCGGGCGTACCGACGCCGGCGTGCATGCCTGCGGGCAAGTGGTGCACTTCGATACCCAGGCCGAGCGCTCGATGAAGGCGTGGGTGATGGGCGCCAATATCAACTTGCCCCACGACGTCAGCGTCAGTTGGGCCAAGGTGATGCCGGCGGATTTTCATGCGCGCTTCAAGGCCATTGCCCGGCGTTATCGCTATGTGATCTACAACGATCAGATCCGTCCGGCCCATCTCAACGAAGAAATTACCTGGAACCACCGCCCCCTGGACGCCGAGCGCATGGCTGAGGCCGCCCAGCATCTGGTGGGTATCCACGATTTCAGCGCGTTTCGTGCCGGCCAGTGCCAAGCCAAGTCGCCGATCAAGGAAGTCCATCATCTGCGGGTGACGCGCCACGGCAAGATGATCGTGCTGGATATTCGCGCCGGTGCCTTCCTGCACCATATGGTGCGCAATATCGCCGGGGTGCTGATGACCATCGGTACCGGCGAGCGTCCGGTGGAGTGGGCCAAGGAAGTGCTGGAAAGCCGGATTCGTCGCACCGGCGGCGTCACGGCGCATCCGTTCGGCCTGTACCTGGTGGATGTGGAGTACCGCGACGAGTTTGAGTTGCCGCAGCGGTTCATCGGGCCACACTTCCTCACAGGTTTCAGCGAACTTGGCGGCTGACGCCCTCAAAAGCATTTGTTACCATCCGGGACTTTCTCGGACACGCCCTGAGGTTTAATCGACATGTCTGCCGTTCGCAGCAAGATTTGCGGGATTACCCGCATAGAAGACGCGTTGGCGGCGGTCGAGGCGGGGGCCGATGCCATCGGTTTCGTGTTTTATGCCAAAAGCCCGCGGGCGGTGAATGTGTTGCAGGCGCGGGCGATCATTGCCGCGTTACCGCCGTTCGTGACCACTGTCGGCTTGTTCGTCAACGCCAGCCGTTGCGAACTCAATGAAACCCTCGATGCGGTGCAGCTGGACATGCTGCAGTTCCATGGCGATGAAAGCCCTGATGAGTGCGAGAGCTATCAGCGTCCGTATATCAAGGCGTTGCGGGTCAAAGCCGGCGACGATATCGCTGCGGCATGCGCTGCCTACACCGGGGCGCGCGGGATTCTTCTCGACACCTACGTCGAAGGTGTTCCCGGTGGCACCGGTGAGGCGTTTGACTGGTCGCTGATTCCCGAAGGCCTGAGCAAGCCGATCATCCTGGCGGGCGGCCTGAATCCGGGCAATGTCGCCAGCGCCATCCAGCAGGTTCGGCCTTACGCCGTTGACGTCAGCGGTGGGGTAGAGCAGGCCAAAGGCATCAAGGATCACGCAAAGATTCGCGCATTCATGCAGGCCGTGCGCGACAGCAGTGGCACGATGTGACGGCTGGCAGTCTGCCGCCGTCCATAACTACCACTGTGTAAAACAGCCCGGCGCCGCCTGTGGGAGGCCCGGAAATGAAGTGGCAACCCTGCACTGCAGGTTGTCTGGAAGGCTGAGGGCACAGGCAGGAAATGGCAGGTCGAACGTCTGACCCCGTCCAGTTTGTGTCATCGCCACATATGAATTTAGCTCAAGGGCATACGCGGGGCTGTGTTCAAGCCACCGGTACTGGAGAAAGAAAGCATGAGCAACTGGTTAGTAGACAAACTGATCCCCTCGATCATGCGTTCCGAGGTGAAGAAAAGCTCGGTTCCTGAAGGTCTTTGGCACAAGTGCCCATCCTGCGACGCGGTGTTGTATCGCCCGGAGCTGGAAAAGACCCTGGACGTTTGCCCCAAGTGCAACCACCACATGCGTATCGGCGCCCGCGCCCGCATTGATATCTTCCTCGACGCCGATGGTCGCGCTGAACTGGGCGCTGACCTGGAGCCGGTTGACCGTCTGAAATTCCGCGACGGCAAGAAGTACAAAGACCGCCTGACCGCTGCCCAGAAGCAGACCGGTGAGAAGGACGCGCTGATTTCCGTCAGCGGCAAGCTGCTGGGCATGCCCGTGGTGGTTTCGGCCTTCGAATTCTCCTTCATGGGTGGTTCCATGGGCGCCATCGTCGGTGAGCGTTTTGTACGTGCCGCCAACTACGCCCTGGAAAACCGCTGCCCGATGATCTGCTTCGCAGCCTCCGGCGGCGCGCGGATGCAGGAAGCGCTGATCTCCCTGATGCAAATGGCCAAGACCTCCGCGGTACTGGCGCGTCTGCGTGAAGAAGGTATTCCGTTCATCTCCGTGCTGACCGACCCGGTCTACGGCGGCGTTTCCGCCAGCCTGGCCATGTTGGGTGACGTGATCGTCGGTGAGCCAAAAGCCCTGATCGGTTTCGCCGGCCCACGTGTTATCGAGCAAACCGTTCGCGAAAAACTGCCGGAAGGTTTCCAGCGCAGCGAGTTCCTGCTGGAGCACGGCGCGATCGACATGATCATTGCCCGTTCCGAGCTGCGTCCACGCCTGGGCAACCTGCTTGCCCAGATGATGGGCCTGCCGACGCCTGTGTACGTTGCGCCTAAAATCGAGCCGATCATCGTGCCGCCGGTGCCTGCAAACATATGACCCAACGTACCCTGGGCGAATGGCTCGCCTACCTTGAGCAGTTGCATCCGTCAGCCATCGACATGGGCCTGGAGCGCTCGCAACAGGTAGCGGCCCGCCTCGGGTTGGGCCGGCCGGCGCCGCGCGTGATCACGGTGACCGGCACCAACGGCAAGGGCTCCACCTGTGCCTTTGTCGCGGCCTTGCTGCAAGCTCAGGGCCTGAAGGTCGGCGTGTACAACTCGCCGCACCTGCTGCGCTACAACGAGCGGGTGCAACTCAATGGTGTCGAAGCCACTGACGAGCAACTCTGCGAAGCCTTCGCCGCACTCGATGCCGGGCGTGGCGAGATTTCCCTGACTTATTTCGAGATGGGCACCCTGGCGGCGTTCTGGCTGTTCGAGCGTGCGCAACTCGATGTGGTGGTGCTGGAAGTCGGCCTGGGCGGGCGTCTGGACACGGTCAACGTGGTAGATGCTGACCTTGCGCTGATCACCAGCATTGGTGTCGACCACGCCGACTATCTGGGTAACACCCGTGAGTCCGTGGCCTATGAAAAGGCCGGGATTTTCCGCCAGGGCAAGCCTGCACTGTGCGGTGACCTGGATCCGCCGCATACCTTGCTGGACAAGGTGCGCGAGCTGGACTGTCCGTTCTTCCTGCGTGGACGTGATTTCAATCTCGAGATTGGCGACCTGCATTGGCAATGGCGCGGGCTCGATGCGCGCGGCCAAACCGTTGAATTGCGCAACCTGCCGCTGCTGAACCTGCCAATGGAAAACGCCGCGCTCGCGCTGCAAGCCTATTTGTTGCTGGATTTGCCCTGGCATGCGGAGCAGATTGCCGCTACGTTGCAGGCTACTCGTGTGGTGGGGCGTCTTGATCGGCGCAGCTTCGACTGGAAGGGCAAGCGCCTGAACCTGCTGCTGGATGTGGGGCATAACCCTCACGCCGCCGAATACCTGGCCAAGCGCCTGGCACGTACGCCGCCCGTCGGTCGCCGCCTCGCGGTGTTCGGGTTGCTGTCTGACAAGGACCTGAACGGTGTGGTTGCGCCATTGCTGGGTGACATCCAGGCCTGGGCGGTTGCACCGCTGGATACGTCCCGCAGTCGTCCCGCTGTCGAGTTGCAGGTTGCGTTGCAGAACCTTGGCGCGTCGGTGACGTCCCATGCAAGCGTGACAGCCGCCCTGGAAGCCCAGTGTGCGGTTGCGACGCCTGAGGATGAGATTCTGTTGTTCGGATCATTTTATTGTGTTGCCGAGGCACTCGAGTGGTTGGCCCGGCGCTCCACGGAGGAAGCTGCACATGGCATTACTGGATAGCGCATACAAGCAGCGAATGGTTGGAGCCCTGGTTCTGGTGGCGTTGGCGGTGATTTTTCTGCCGATGCTGTTTTCCCGCCAGGACGAGCAGCGCCAGGTGACCGTCGAGGCCCCCGCTGCGCCCCAGGCGCCCGCGGTGCCTCAGGTTCAGGTTGAGCCGGTGGTGGTTCCCGAGCCGCAGGCGCTGCCGGAAGAAGAGCCGGTGCCGACCGATGACGAAGTGGCTGCGCAGCAGGCGCCGTCGATGCCGATTCAGCCGAGCGTGCCGGTGGTGAAGCCTGCACCGGCTGCACCGGCTGCTCCGGCAGTCGCGGCCAAGCCTGCTGCGCCGGCACCAGCGCCAAAACCTGTGGCGCCGCAACCGGCTGCACCGGGCAAGCCAGACGTCGGTCAAAGCCGCATTGATCCGAATGGCCTGCCGATCAGTTGGTCGATCCAGCTGGCCAGCCTGGCTAATCGCGAAAGCGCCGAAGCGTTGCAGAAAACCCTGCGCAGCCAGGGTTACAACGCCTATATCCGCAGTGCTGACGGCAAGAACCGGGTATTTGTCGGACCGCTGATCGAGCGCGCCGAGGCGGATCGCCTGCGTGACTCGCTGGATCGCCAGCAAAAACTCAAGGGTTTTGTGGTTCGCTTCCAGCCTGAAAAAGGCTAAGGCTGCAAGGATTCAAGCTGGAGTGCGGTCAATGTGGGAGCGGGCTTGCTCGCGAATGCGGTGAATCAGTCAGCAGATTTATTGGCTGGCCCACCGCCTTCGCGAGCAAGCCCGCTCCCACAGGTGTTTTGGGTGTGCCGCGACAGGTCGGTTTCCATTCCCCTATAACTCATTGATTTCAAATGCACAGCCAATCACAGCTTACCGATAGCCCGGCGCTCTGCTAAAATGCGCCGCCTTATCCGTCTGTAGGCTGAACTGTGCCATTTACCTGGGTTGATTGGGCGATCGTTGCAATCGTCGCCATCTCCGCTTTGATCAGTCTGAGCCGCGGCTTCGTTAAAGAAGCATTGTCGCTGCTGACATGGATCATCGCAGGGGTTGTAGCCTGGATGTTCGGCGGTTCATTGTCCGTCTACCTGGCCGGATACATCGAAACACCTTCGGCTCGCGTCATCGCGGGCTGCGCCATCATGTTCATCGCCACATTGTTGGTGGGGGCAATGGTCAATTATCTTATCGGCGAATTGATACGCGTCACCGGCCTCTCCGGGACCGATCGATTTCTCGGCATGGCCTTCGGCGCCGCGCGTGGCGGCTTGCTGGTGGTTGTGGCGGTCGGGCTGTTGAGCCTGGGGCCGGTACAGCAGGATTCGTGGTGGCAGGAGTCTGTACTCGTGCCAAAATTTCTATTGGTTGCAGATTGGTCCAAAAACCTCATTTTGGGGTGGAGCAGTCAGTGGCTGGCCAGCGGGATCAGCGTACCCGCTGATCTTCCGTTCAAGGAACACCTCTTGCCGGCCAAAACGCCTCAGTAAGTTGTGTTCAGTCAAGATTCATTAAGTAGGGGTTGCGTCGCATGTGTGGCATCGTCGGTATCGTCGGTAAGTCGAACGTGAATCAGGCGCTGTATGACGCGCTAACCGTCCTCCAGCACCGCGGCCAGGATGCTGCCGGTATTGTGACCAGCCACGACGGCCGGTTATTCCTGCGCAAGGACAATGGTCTGGTGCGTGACGTGTTCCATCAGCGCCACATGCAGCGCCTGGTCGGGCACATGGGCATTGGCCACGTGCGCTACCCGACAGCGGGCAGCTCGACCTCGGCCGAAGCCCAGCCGTTCTACGTCAACTCGCCGTATGGCATCACCCTGGCGCACAACGGCAACCTGACCAACGTTGAACAGCTGGCCAAGGAGATTTACGAATCTGACCTGCGCCACGTCAACACCAACTCGGACTCCGAAGTCCTGCTGAACGTGTTCGCTCACGAGCTGGCCCAGCGCGGCAAGCTGCAGCCGACCGAAGAAGACGTGTTCGCTGCCGTGACTGACGTGCACAACCGTTGCGTCGGTGGTTATGCCGTCGTAGCGATGGTGACCGGCTACGGCATCGTCGGTTTCCGCGACCCCCACGGCATCCGTCCAATCGTGTTCGGCCAGCGTCACACCGACGAAGGCGTCGAGTACATGATCGCCTCCGAAAGCGTGTCCCTGGACGTGCTGGGCTTCACCCTGATCCGCGACCTGGCGCCAGGCGAAGCGGTCTACATCACTGAAGACGGCAAGCTGCACACCCGTCAGTGCGCGCTGAACCCGAAACTCACCCCGTGCATCTTCGAACACGTCTACCTGGCGCGTCCGGATTCGATCATCGACGGTGTTTCGGTGTACAAGGCGCGTCTGCGCATGGGCGAGAAGCTGGCGGACAAGATCCTGCGCGAGCGTCCTGATCACGACATCGACGTGGTTATCCCGATTCCGGATACCAGCCGCACCGCAGCGCTGGAGCTGGCGAACCACCTGGGCGTGAAGTTCCGCGAAGGCTTCGTCAAGAACCGCTACATCGGCCGTACCTTCATCATGCCCGGCCAGGCCGCTCGCAAGAAGTCGGTGCGCCAGAAGCTCAATGCGATCGAGCTGGAATTCCGCGGCAAGAACGTGATGCTGGTGGATGACTCCATCGTGCGCGGCACCACCTGCAAGCAGATCATCCAGATGGCCCGTGAAGCCGGTGCGAAGAACGTTTACTTCTGTTCTGCCGCGCCTGCCGTGCGTTACCCGAACGTGTACGGCATCGACATGCCGAGCGCCCACGAACTGATCGCCCACAATCGTTCAACCCAGGACGTTGCGGACCTGATTGGCGCCGACTGGCTGATCTACCAGGACCTGCCGGACCTGATCGAGGCCGTCGGTGGTGGCAAGATCAAGATTGATGAGTTCGACTGCGCGGTGTTCGACGGCAAGTACGTCACCGGCGATGTCGACGAGGCCTACCTGAACAAGATCGAGCAGGCCCGTAACGATTCCTCGAAGATCAAGACCCAGGCGGTCAGTGCGATCATCGATCTGTACAACAACTGAGTAGACACTGGCCCTGATACCGGTGGCTGATAATGTAGGAGCGAGCTTGCTCGCGAAGGTCATCAACGATAACGCGGGCATTCTGAATGAGCGCGTTATCCTTGAACTCTTCGCGAGCAAGCTCGCTCCTACAGGTTATCCCTGGGGCGTTTGAATCGTTAAAGCATTCGAGTTGAGGAGTAGAGCATGAGTCAGGAATGGGATGCCGGTCGCTTGGACAGCGACCTCGATGGCGTAGCTTTCGATACCCTGGCTGTGCGCGCCGGCCAGCACCGCACCCCGGAAGGTGAGCACGGTGACCCGATGTTCTTTACCTCCAGCTACGTGTTCCGCACTGCCGCCGACGCCGCTGCGCGTTTTGCCGGTGAAGTGCCGGGCAACGTGTATTCGCGCTACACCAATCCTACCGTGCGTGCGTTCGAAGAGCGTATCGCCGCTCTGGAAGGCGCCGAGCAAGCTGTCGCCACTGCCACCGGCATGGCCGCGATTCTCGCGGTGGTCATGAGCCTGTGCAGCGCCGGCGATCACGTCTTGGTGTCGCGCAGCGTGTTTGGTTCCACCATCAGCCTGTTCGAGAAGTACTTCAAGCGCTTTGGCATTGAAGTCGACTACGTGCCGTTGGCGGACCTGTCCGGCTGGGATGCGGCCATCAAGGCCAACACCAAATTGCTGTTCGTCGAGTCGCCGTCCAATCCTTTGGCTGAGCTGGTGGATATTGCCGCATTGTCCGAAGTGGCCCACGCCAAGGGCGCGATGCTGATCGTCGACAACTGTTTCTGCACCCCGGCGCTGCAACAGCCGCTGAAGCTGGGTGCGGACATCGTTGTGCATTCGGCTACCAAGTTCATCGACGGCCAGGGTCGTTGCATGGGCGGCGTGGTTGCCGGTCGCAGCGAGCAGATGAAGGAAGTGGTGGGCTTCTTGCGCACCGCCGGCCCGACCCTGAGCCCGTTCAATGCCTGGATCTTCCTCAAAGGCCTGGAAACCCTGAGCCTGCGGATGAAGGCCCATTGCGCCAACGCCCAGGCCCTGGCCGAGTGGCTGGAACAGCAGGACGGCATCGAGAAAGTCCACTACGCTGGCCTCAAGAGCCACCCGCAACACGCGTTGGCCCAGCGCCAGCAGCGAGGTTTTGGCGCGGTGGTGAGTTTCGAAGTCAAGGGCGGCAAAGAGGGCGCGTGGCGCTTTATCGATGCAACCCGCCTGATTTCCATCACCGCCAACCTGGGTGACAGCAAGACCACCATCACGCACCCAAGCACCACGTCCCACGGGCGTCTGGCGCCGCAGGAGCGTGAAGCGGCCGGTATCCGCGACAGCCTGATCCGCATTGCCGTGGGCCTGGAAGACGTGACTGACTTGCAGGCCGATCTGGCCCGTGGGTTGGCTGCCCTGTGATCGAGTGGTCCATGGAGGCGGCGGGCGCGAGTAACGGGCGCGTCGCATTGGTGACTGGCGCGGCGCGGGGCATCGGTTTGGGGATTGCCGCCTGGCTGATCAGCGAAGGCTGGCAGGTGGTGCTTACCGACCTGGACCGCGAGCGCGGTTCCAAGGTGTCCAAGGTGCTGGGCGACAACGCCTGGTTTATCACCATGGACGTGGCGGATGAGCGGCAGGTTGCCCTGGGCGTGGCCGAGGTGCTCGGCCAGTTCGGGCGCCTGGATGCGCTGGTGTGCAATGCGGCGGTGGCCGATCCACGCAACATCACCCTGGAAAGTCTCGACCTGGCTTACTGGAACCGCGTAATGGCGGTCAACCTCAGCGGGCCGATGCTGCTGGCCAAGCACTGTGCGCCGTATCTGCGGGCCCATGGTGGTGCCATCGTTAACCTGGCGTCGACCCGGGCCCGTCAGTCGGAGCCGGATACGGAGGCTTACGCGGCGAGCAAGGGTGGTTTGCTGGCCCTGACCCATGCGCTGGCCATGAGCCTTGGGCCGGAAGTGCGGGTCAATGCCGTCAGCCCGGGATGGATCGATGCCCGTGACCCGGCTGCACGCCGTGCCGAGCCCCTGACGGATGCCGATCACGCCCAGCACCCGGCGGGCAGGGTAGGCACTGTGGAAGACGTGGCGGCGATGGTGGCATGGTTGCTGTCGCGCAATGCCGGGTTTGTCACGGGGCAGGAGTTCGTGGTCGACGGTGGCATGAGCAAGAAGATGATTTACAGCGAGTAGGGTGGGTCACGGTCTTGAAGTGATTTTGTCTTTTTCAGAAAAACTTCAAGCAGGCTATTGACTTAGGTCCGCTACCTGCGTAAATTTCGCGGCCTCAACGAAGCAAAGGGTGATTAGCTCAGCTGGGAGAGCATCTGCCTTACAAGCAGAGGGTCGGCGGTTCGATCCCGTCATCACCCACCACTTCTTGAGAGTTTTGCCTTCGGGCAAGACGCAACGTTAAAGGTTGCACCGACGCGCAGCGGTAGTTCAGTCGGTTAGAATACCGGCCTGTCACGCCGGGGGTCGCGGGTTCGAGTCCCGTCCGCTGCGCCATATTTTCCAGGTCTGATGTTTCAGATTTGAGATTGAACAGCCAAGGCTGATCAGTCAGATGTTTGAAGACGGTTGAAGGTGACACTTCAGCAGTCTGAGCGATACGCAGCGGTAGTTCAGTCGGTTAGAATACCGGCCTGTCACGCCGGGGGTCGCGGGTTCGAGTCCCGTCCGCTGCGCCATATCTGTTCCAGGGCCCACTGAACGCCCTGAGACGCCAAAGCAAGCCGCTGGCTTGGTTGGATCGATAGCAAAGACCCTGGTCGAAAGACCGGGGTTTTTTGTGTCCGCGATTTGGCTAGGAGCATGGTGTGCAGGGCCGGCAAGGCAGCCCTGCGATCCGGGATTAGAACCCCAGCTTGTCCCGCAGCCCGTAGTACCAGGCCCCCAGCGCCGCAAACGGCGTGCGCAACAGTTGCCCGCCCGGGAACGGGTAGTGTGGCAGGTCGGCAAACGCATCAAAACGCTCAGCCTGGCCTCTCAGTGCTTCCGCCAGCACCTTGCCCGCCAAGTGGGTGTAGGTCACGCCATGGCCGCTACAGCCCTGGGAATAGTAGATGTTATCCCCCAGGCGACCGACCTGCGGCAGACGCGACAGGGTCAGCAGGAAATTGCCGGTCCAGGCGTAGTCGATCTTCACGTCCTTGAGCTGCGGGAACGCCTTGAGCATCTTCGGCCGGATGATCGCTTCGATATTCGCCGGGTCCCGCGCGCCATACACCACGCCACCGCCGAAAATCAGGCGCTTGTCGCTGGTCAGGCGGTAGTAGTCCAGCAAGTAATTACAGTCCTCGACGCAGTAATCCTGCGGCAGCAGCGTCTTCGCCAGCTCATCGCCCAGTGGCGCGGTCGTGATGACTTGCGTACCGCACGGCATCGACTTGGCTGCCAGCTCCGGTACCAGGTTCCCGAGGTAAGCATTGCCCGCGACAATAATGAACTTGGCCCTGACCTTGCCGTGGGCTGTATGCACCACCGGATTAGCGCCGCGTTCAATGCGAATCGCCGCCGACTGCTCGTAGATCGTGCCGCCGAGGGATTCCACCGCCGCCGCTTCGCCCAGCGCCAGGTTCAGCGGGTGAATGTGCCCGCCGCTCATGTCCAGCAGGCCGCCTACATAGTTGTCACAGGCGACCACTTCGCGAATGCGGCGCTCATCCAGCAACTCCAGTTGGGTGTGCCCGTAACGCTCCCACAGGCGCTTTTGCGACTCCAGGTGGCCCATGTGCTTGCTGTTCAGGGCTGCGAACACACCGCCGTCCTTCAAGTCGCACTGGATCTGATACTTGGCCACACGCTCCCGAATGATTTTGCTGCCTTCAAACGCCATCGCGCCCAGCAACTGCGCCTGCTTGGGGCCGACACTGCGCTCAATCACATCGATATCACGGCTGTAACTGTTGACGATCTGCCCACCGTTGCGGCCCGACGCGCCAAACCCCACCTTGGCGGCTTCCAGCACCGTTACGCGAAAACCGTTCTCCAGCAGGAACAGCGCGCTGGAAAGACCGGTATAGCCAGCACCAATCACACACACATCGGTTTCGACTTCACCTTGCAACTCAGGGCGAGGAGGTACCGCATTCGCAGACGCGGCGTAATACGACTGGGGGTAGGGGGTGTTCGCCATCCTGGAACCTCTGTTTTATATTTTTTACGAGTGCGCCGATCCTACCTGAGTTGAAAATCCGCTGCCAGCCACCGGAAAAATACTGTCGTGCCGCGCACAAATAAAAAATTCGCATATTCATAGGCTTAGCTGCAAAAAAGGTGTTGACACCCCTCGGGAATTCCGTAGAATGCCGCCTCACAGCAGGCACGTAGCTCAGTTGGTTAGAGCACCACCTTGACATGGTGGGGGTCGTTGGTTCGAGTCCAATCGCGCCTACCAAACAAAATCCGCTCTGCTGGGCGGTCTAGAAGGGCTCACCGAAAGGTGGGCCCTTTTTTGTTGTCTTGGATTTCATCAGAACGTTCACAAAATATCGGGTTCGTTCACACTGGGCAATGTGAACGGCTACAAGACCTGTTCTGAGCTGTGATTTTTCTATATATCACAGGAGGGAATGGGGCGTTGTGTTGTCGAGAGGTCTTGGTGGGCGCGTGATGTGATGGCGGCTATTTCTCGCATTTCTGACTCATTGACTGCTTGATGTTGTGACCCTTTCGAGGGTACAAGTGAAGTCTATTTGCCATCATTCCAAGGAAGGTTCCCATGTCGTATTCGAAGACATTCATCTGTCTGGCTTGTTCTCGCAAACCTGATGGTCGCTGTGTCGCCGGAAAGGAGTTGATCAACGGCACATTCGGAGACTGGATCAGACCGGTTACGCCGGGAGATCATTCGGCGATCACCAACGAACAACGCAAATACCCTGACGGGTACAGTGCTGTGGTTTTGGACTACGTTACGGCTGAGTTCACAGGGCAAGAAACAGGTGGATTCCAATCAGAAAATCATCTGATCTTGCAACCCAGCCACTGGAAGCTTGCGGGAAAAGAGAAGCAGCCCAAGGAGATTCTGGCTAAGTTAGTTGATACGCCCGCCAGTCTTTGGACGAATACATGCTTAGCCTCATCCAAAGGACTGAATGACCGAGTGTCTGTAGCGAAACTGCCCCAACAAGATGACTCCCTTTACCTGATTCCCGTTACCAAACTCATTACGCACGTCGAGTTCATTGACGAAAAGCGCAAGGTTCGGGGCGAATTCGTCTACAATGACGGGAAGTATAAACTGAAGATCACTGATCCGAAGTTTGAGCAGCATTTCGATAAGGCGGGCACATATGATATTAGCACCGACTTCCTAACAATAAGTCTAGGCGAAGCCTTCGAAGGCTACGCGTACAAACTTATTGCGGCAGTATTCTGAGTTGGCGAGGGCAAAATGAAAATATCCACTATTGGATTTACCGAAAAGAAGGCTGCAACCTTCTTTTCTCTTATCCAGCTTTCGCATTGCAGGCAGCTGATTGATGTTAGACTCAACAACGTTTCCCAGTTGGCTGGGTTTGCAAAAAAAGAAGATTTGAAATATTTTCTTTCAGAAATCTGCAATGTCGACTACAGGCACGAGCCTGATCTCGCACCCACCAAACAGATGTTGAAACCATATCAGCAGAAAGAGATCACTTGGGATAAATATGCTGACCAATTTATGGAACTTATGGCAAAAAGGAAAATCGAAAAAATCCTGACGCCGGAATCATTGGACGGGACATGCTTGTTGTGCAGCGAGCATCTGCCTCATCAATGCCACAGAAGGTTAGTAGTTGAGTACTTGCAGTCACAGTGGCCGAATCTGAAATTTGAAGTGAAGCATCTAACGTGAAAACAGTCTTCATCGTATATCCAGCTGAGTTTCTCTGCTACGCCAAGTTCGAAAGAAAGCTTGGTCGCATTCTTGAAAGTCGGGAGTTTCGCGTTGCGTACAACGAAGATGTGAATGGATATATTTCAAAGTTCTGCGAGACACATGGATTCATCGCACAGTTTTTTGATAAAGCAGAACACGCGATAGAGGAGTCGACACACGCAGTATTCTTCGAAGATCGTGATTCCTATTTTACGATGAAGCAACGGGTGTTTGATCTTGGTATACCATACCGTACTATCGTTTTGGACTTGACATTAGTAGTGAACAAGGACCGAGGCGACAAATACGAGGTATACATCGGCAGAGGAACCATCTGGGGAAATCCCTATCAGATGGGGGTGGACGGCGACAGGGATGAAGTCATCCGAAAGTTTAAATATGACTTTGAGAACGGAATGCTCAAAGCATCCAACGATCTTGAGAAAAACCTTGATATCGTTCGGGGCAAGGTGATTGCCTGCCATTGTAAACCTGCAGCGTGCCATGGCGATGTCATTGCTGCATATCTCAACTCTTGGGATGACGGAAAGTAGTCCCGACGGCTAACTTTCAGTGTCCAGCCCTGCTGTAGTGATTTGCATCAATCGTTAAGCCGGTTCTACATACCAATCCCAGTTTCTGTAGAGCTTTCTCCGAGGTAGAGACGATTCGGCATTAAACCGCAGTTACCTAACGAATTCTGAAACTCTACGGTTCCCTCTAGCGCCTCTCGAACCCAGCACGCAGGGTAGTCTTTCTTCTTGTGCTTAAAGCCCTGGACCTGCCGCCACTGTTATCATCTATGAGTGAGATCGACATTGTGAACAATCAATTGATAATACTTGACCATGTTCATGAAGGCGTGTGTGTATCCAAACCACTCTGACGTGAGGGCGTCATTCAGGCGATCTCTAAGCTTTCCAGCCGGAAGGGCGTCTCTGACGTTGTGGATGTAGAAATTGCCTGTGAGGGGCACGGGCACCACAACGGCATTCAGTAATTGCCCAAAGCTATCGTACGAATTGCAGGTGATTGCAACGCAGGCTATTAGGTTGGCTTCACTGATTAGGCCAGCGTTATGAACGACACCATCATCGTCCTTGCACCCGAATATTCGCTCTGCAAACTTTAATCCGTGCGGGTCATTTTCGACGTTGAATGCAGTGAACGCATCGCGGGCGAGGCACTTATGGTACTCAAAGATACCACGTGATCGACCAAGGGAATTGATGACCTGAACAAGCCTGTCGCTTGTGTCAGGCAGGCGAATCTTGACCTGTGCCCGTAACGCTTGCAGGTTCCACGCTTCACTCATATTCATTCCCTAACAAGTTGTCTCGACCCAGTTTAATCCGAATCGCTGCCCAGCAGACGTAAGTCATACGTTTGGCGTGGGATGTAGATCGTGCTGCCGTCAGACGGATTGGACTTAACTCCAATCGCTCGCTTGTGGTGCCCTCGTAGTCTGATGGCGCCGATATACTATGATGGCCTTTCAGCCACTCAGAGCCAGCCCGCATGACCGCAAACAACGCACCACCAACGAAGAAAGAGTTTTGCATCGACTACCCCCTCTATGAAGAATTCACGTTTGCTGAGGAGCATGACCAAGAAGGGTGGAACGTATTCTTTTCCCAAGAGCCAATCGACACGTACTGCCCAGGATGTAACGCACACAGCATTTTCCATCAGAATAACCTTGCCGACATTCCCGGTTATTCCGCAGGATGGGTGGGGAGCAAGCGTTATGCCGTCATACTGAAATGCTCTAGGGACGCGGATCACAAGCTGTTCTTTCTGTTCGACGTGGAGGGCAGGAATGTGCAGAAGATCGGGCAGTATCCGTCCCTTGCCGATCTCAATACGTTCGATGTGCGTCAGTACGCTGCTGTGCTATCCACAGAGGATTTCAGAGAATTCACTAAAGCCATTGGTTTGGCTGCTCATGGCGTGGGCGTCGGCTCGTTTGTTTACTTAAGACGAATTTTTGAGAATCTTGTCGATGCTGCGTACCAAAACGCGAAAAAAGAAGATGGCTGGGATGATGATGCGTACCTCAACGGGCGTATGGCTGATCGGATAAAACTGCTTGCAGGGCACCTCCCTGACTTCCTTGTGGAAAATCGTTCGATGTACAAGATTCTCAGCCAAGGCTTGCATGAGTTGACTGAAAAAGAATGCCTGTCAGCGTTCCCTATCCTCAAAATGGGGATCGAATTAGTGCTTGACGAGCAATTAGCGGCCAAGGCAAAGCAGCAAAAGTTAGAGCAGGCAAAAAAGGCTATTCACGGTCTCGTCAGCAAAGCGGGTGCTGAAAAGTAGATCGAAGTCGAGTGCTGCCCAAATAGGCGTTTATGGCGGAAAATCACCACTGCCGCCATAGCAGGGTCGCACTCTAGGAACAATCTTCGGTTGCTACGTCCAAAGTAATCGGTGAGCAGCCAGAGGCGCCGATGGGCTATCGAATAACCGTTGCCTCTCGCCCGCCGAATGGCAGGAAGCACCCGCCTCCACTCTTCATCAGGAATCGGACTTTCAGCTCTTTGCCTTTGGAGAGGTTGTATCCAGCCTGTTTGTCTGCAAATTGAACCTGCAAGTCTTGCGTCCCTACGTGATCTACGTTCAATGAAACTTCGTCGGACTCCAGCAGCACGACTTGGCCGCTCCATGTCATCCAGTGGTCTTTGTACTTTGCGTTAAAAATGTCGTCTTTCTTCTGGTCGCTGTAGGTGCTTTTGCACCCTACTTCTGCGTTGGCTTGTGCGTAGCTGATGGAGCTATCTGGGTAGGTTGGAGCTGCTGGGGTGCTGGAGTATGAATGCTGAGAGGCAGATGAAGATGTGGGCGTTGCAGGTGCGTCGAGCATCCCTTTAAGCACGAGTCCACCCAAGCCCACTGCTAGAACGATCCCGATGGTTCTGCTTCCCGCCATGATTCAATCCTTGAAATAATTAGAGGGAGCGATGGTGGCAGATTGATACGAAAGCTGTCTAGGTAGGAGGGCATTTCCCAAGTGAATTCTCAAATCCGCGCCGCGAGGGTCGTGCTCTTGAGGGCATACCACGCAGGAATATCTGATCGCTCCAGTTGTCGCAGGGAGATATCCAGATGGTCCACGGCAGGAGGTCTTTGAATTCGCATGTTGGCGCTGATCTTTAGCCTGGGCGCAAAGCAGTCAGGGTAACGCCGTTGCATGCCATTTATGAAGGCGTACCGCTTTGGCGCTGCCTGACTAAAATCACAGGCAAAGAAAAGCCCGCGATGGGGGCGCGGGCTTTAGGGTTTCACCAGGAGCAGGCAAACCATAGGTGTTCATCTGTGAAAGGAATGTGAAAGGGTTTCAGCGTCCAACGCTCTCGCTCGCCAGAGCCAGGTTACCCAGCACCTCATCAATCAGCCCAAGCTGCCAGTTGAAGTACGGATTGAACGTCAACCGCGCGTGCATCTTGCCCGGCTCGCGATAACCCCAGTCCGAATACCACACCTCTGACCCTTGCTCGCAGGCGCGGGTGGCGTCTTCCGTCTGGCCGTTCCAGCAAAACCGCAGGCTGCCCTGTTCGCCGTAGAGCGCGTTGTCGGGTGAGAACAGCAACCCCATGTGCGAGAACTGGCTGATCCGCAGTTCCGGCACGTAGTCGGTGCGCGCTTTTACCCGCTGTGTGTCCCAGGCGCTCTCCGGCAGTGTTCCGTACCAGGCCAAGCGGCTGTGGGGGTTACTGAAGCGCTGTTGGAAGGTCTCCAGCACATAGTTCGTATCGAGCACTGAGTCGTGGGCTGCGACGGCAATGAACACCGGCTTATCGTAGGGACGACGCTCCAGGTCCTGGCGGGCCAGCCGGCTGCTGCGGTAGAACTGGGCGAAGCCATTGGTGGGGACGGTCATGTAGCGCACCAGGCTCTGTTGTGGCCGGCTTGCGTCTGGCGCCAGCAGCCACGGGCGTGCCCAGCTGATCAGCGGCGTCAGCCAGTCGTAGGTCATGCTGGACTGGAAAGCGGGGGAGAACAGCAGCAGACCGGCGACGTCGTCGTGTTGGTAAGCGTAGTCAAGAACCAGGTTGGCGCCGGTGGAGAAGCCACCGAGGTAAATCTCGCCCACTTCCGCGCGAAGTATCGCGGCCTGTTCGTCCACCACCCGGCGCCAGTCTTCCATACGTACTTGCAGCATGTCGGCCGGTTGTGTGCCGTGGCCGGGAAGCAGCACGGTCCTCACCAGGAAGCCGCGGGCAGCCAGTGCGCTGCCGATATCGTGGAACGACCACGGAGAGTCGCCCAGGCCGTGCACGAGAATGATCCCGCGTTTGGCTGTTCCCGCCGGGCGCCATTCCTGCGGCGCGTTCCAGTTGAGTTCGGCTTCCCTGTCGGTGCCCTGGAAGTCGCGATGCTCCCGCAGCCATTGCAAGGTATCGAGGCGATATGACTCGAACGATTTCTGGCCCAAAGGCATGGCCGATTCGGCGATGGCGCTATTGGCAAATAGAAGGGCAATGATCGCAAAGGCGGCGCTTCGCAGCATCGTGCGCATGGAAAAGGAGTGGGTGTTGTTCAAGGCGGGTTCCCGGCGTCGCGTAACCGTAAAGTCATGCACGATAATCACCGGGCTGCCGCTGCTGGTAGTGCAAAACAGTCGCAAGACATTTCGCCTGTAGCGCTGGCCGGCGCCGTAAAAGGCGCCACCGCAGCGGGCATGCTCACTGCTGGGAAAGGATCGCCTGGACCAGCCCTGGAAACCGGCTGTCCATTACATCAGTGCGCAACGAGTTCATATGGGTCGTGCCCACACTGCGGGTGTGTACAAGCCCCGCATCCCTTAATACCCGGAAGTGATGGGAGACGCTGGATTTCGGCCGTCCGCCGTCCAGCTCGCCGCAGGTGGCCTCGGTAACTCCCGCCAGGCAGCGAACGATTTCAAGCCGAACAGGGTCACTTAACGCGTAGAGCACGCGTTCGAGAATCAGGTCTTCGGCATTGGGGTGTTTGAAGGCTCGCATGAAGCGAATGATAACAGGGCTATCGCTTAACACCATAGTTCGATTAACATCGAACAATCGAAAGCTACCCCACCTTCGCTTCAGGAGACTTTTCATGGCTGCATTATTCGAACCCTACAAGCTGAAAGACGTGACGTTGCGCAACCGGATCGCTATCCCGCCGATGTGCCAGTACATGGCTGACGACGGCATGGTCAACGACTGGCACCACGTGCACCTCGCCAGTATGGCCCGTGGCGGCGCGGGTCTGCTGGTGGTCGAGGCGACCGCTGTAGCGCCTGAAGGGCGCATCACACCTGGCTGTGCGGGGATCTGGAGCGACGCGCATGCGCAAGCCTTCGTGCCCATGGTCAACGCCATCAAGGCCGCAGGTTCGGTCCCGGGCATCCAGATTGGTCACGCCGGTCGTAAGGCCAGTTCCAATCGTCCGTGGGAAGGGGATGACCATATCCCGGCTTCCGATGCCCGGTCCTGGCAGACCATTGCACCCTCGGCCATCCCTTTTGGCGCACACCTGCCGAATGTCCCACGCGCCATGACCCTGGAAGACATCGCACGGGTTCGCCAGGACTTCGTCGATGCTGCTCGCCGTGCCCGTGACGCCGGTTTTGAATGGATCGAACTGCATTTCGCCCACGGTTACCTGGGCCAGAGCTTTTTCTCCGAGCATTCCAACCAACGCACCGATGCCTACGGTGGCAGCTTCGATAACCGCAGCCGTTTCCTGTTGGAAACCCTTGCCGCAGTGCGCGAGGTATGGCCAGAAAACCTGCCACTGACCGCACGTTTTGGCGTGATCGAATATGACGGTCGCGACGAGCAGACCCTGACGGAATCCATCGAGCTTGCCCGTCGTTTCAAGGCCGGTGGCCTGGACTTGCTGAGCGTCAGCGTCGGTTTCTCCACGCCCGATGCCAACATTCCGTGGGGCCCGGCATTTATGGGGCCGATCGCCGAGCGTGTGCGTCGCGAGGCCGGTTTGCCGGTGACTTCCGCCTGGGGCTTTGGTACGCCGCAACTGGCAGAAGGTGCGTTGCAGGCCGGGCAACTTGACCTGGTATCGGTAGGGCGCGCCCATTTGGCCGATCCACATTGGGCGTACTTTGCGGCCAAGGAACTGGGGGTCGATAAGTCGTCCTGGACCTTGCCCGCGCCCTACGCGCACTGGCTGGAACGTTATCGCTAAGTAGCACCAACAGACGGGCGGCCCCGAATTTGGGTGCCGCTCCGGTCAGAAACGACTCAGCCGATAGGGTTCCAGCGCCGGCAAGCCGTGGCTGTAGGGTCCCGGCGGCACCAGTTGGCCAATCAACTCCGCCGTCACCGCCGCCTGCGTCAGCCCCAGATGCTGGTGCCCAAACGCAAGCAAGACCTTGCCATCGCACACCTTGTCGATAATCGGCAGCGAGTCTGGCAGGGAAGGGCGAAACCCCATCCACGGCGTCGCATCTTCAGCACTCAAATCACGACGAAACAGCCCCTGACTCAGCCGGTGCAACTGCCACGCGCGCTCCATGTTCGGCGGGCGATCGAGGCCGGCAAACTCGACGGTACCTGCCAGGCGCAATCCTCCATCCATGGGCGTCATGATGAACTTGCGCTCCAGCGACGTGACGGCGAACGGCAGCCGCCCATGCTCATTGGGCAGCATCAAGTGATAGCCGCGCTCTGTATCCAGCGGGACCTTTTTGCCGGTCAGTTCGGCGGTCAATTTGGCCGAATGCGCACCGCAGGCGATCAACACCTGACGCGCCGCGACCACGCCTTGGTCAGTCCTCAGCGAAACCCCGTGCTCGCCCAGCTTCCCACCCAAAACCGGTTGCTCGAGAAATTGCACCCCACAGGCCTTGGCCGCTTCCACCAGTTCGCAAACCACCCGGTAGGGATCGAGAAAATGCCCGGTGCGCGGAAAGAACAACCCGCCCTGAATTCCTTCGCTGAGTTGCGGCGCCACCTCCTGTACCGCACTGGCCTGCCAGTAATGCACCGGCACTGCTTGCTGGCGCATGCGTGCCTGCAAGGCGTCGATGGCCTGACGTGAGTCGGGGCGCTCGAAGATCAGCAATGAGCCGTCTTCGCGCATCAGTTCGGTACGGTCGATACTCTCCAGCAGACGATGCCAGGCCCCCAGGCTGCTTTCATTCAGCGCGCGGATCCCGGCGACGGTGCGCTGGAATGGCGCCGGGCGCAGGTTCAACAGCAGCCGGGTAAACCATGGCAGGGCGCGCGGCAGGTATTTCCAGTCCAGGCGTAGCGGGCCCATCGGGTCCATGAGCATGGCCGGCAAGCGGCCAAGGATCGACGCATCCGCGATGGGAAACACTTGCTCGGTCGCCAGGTGACCGGCGTTGCCGAACGAAGCCCCGTGGCCGGGTTGCTGTTGGTCGATGACCACCACTCGCCGCCCCTGGCGTGCCAGTTGCAGCGCGCAGGCGACGCCGATGATCCCGGCTCCGACCACGGCGATGTCTGGAATGACGTTGTCGGTCATGGCCTAGGCTTCTCTCTGACCGTCGAGCAGGCGCCGCAGCAGCAATGGATTGCCGTGTTGCAGCGCCGTCGGCAGCAGGCCATCCGGGAAGTCCTGGTAGCACACCGGCCGCAGGAATCGCAGGATCGCGGCCGTGCCCACCGAGGTGGTGCGCGAGTCTGACGTTGCCGGGAAAGGCCCGCCATGCACCATCGCATCACAGACTTCCACGCCGGTCGGCCAGCCGTTGACGAGCAGGCGACCGGCCTTGCGTTCCAGGGTCGGCAGCAGCGCGCGGGCGGTTTCCAGATCGTCGTCATCCAGATGCAAGGTGGCGGTCAACTGGCCTTCCAGGTGCTCACTGACTTGGCGGACCTCATCGGCATTGGCACATTGCACGATCAAGGAGGCGGCGCCGAATATCTCGGCCTGCAAGCTGTGGTTGGCGAGAAAATCTTGTGCGTGGGTCACGAACAGGTGGGCCTGGCCCTGGTTCGGGCCTTGTGCCGCCAACCCTTTGCCTGCGACATGAGCCTGCTTGGCCAGGGCGCTGACGCCGTCGTCATAAGCCTTGAAGATTCCCGGTGTAAGCATGACCTGGGCAGCGCTGCGCTGAAGCAGATTGGCGGCGTTGTCGATGAAGTGGTCCAGCGCCTGCCCCGCAACGGCAATCACCAGTCCGGGATTGGTGCAGAACTGGCCGGCGCCCTGGGTCAGGGATGCGACAAACCCCTGGGCCAATGCTTCACCGCGCGCGTTCAATGCGGCGGGAAACAGGTAGACCGGATTGATTGAACTCATCTCCGCATACACCGGAATCGGCTCGGGACGTGCCTGGGCTGCCTGGCACAATGCGATGCCGCCGCTGCGCGAACCGGTGAAACCCACGGCCTTGATGCGTGAATCGCACACCAGCGCGATCCCGACTTCGCGGCCCGAGCCGTACAACAGCGAAAACACACCGTCAGGCAGACCACATTGCTGAACGGCCTTGGCCACCGCGCGGCCCACCAGTTCGCTGGTGCCAGGATGCGCACTGTGTGCCTTCACGATCACCGGGCAACCGGCCGCCAGTGCCGAAGCGGTATCTCCGCCTGCCACTGAAAATGCCAAAGGAAAATTACTCGCGCCGAACACCGCCACCGGCCCCAAAGGTACCTGGCGCTGACGCAGGTCAGCGCGGGGCAGGGGCTGGCGATCCGGCTGAGCGGAATCAACCCGCACATCCAGCCATTCGCCCGCGCGCACCGTGCGGGCGAAGGTGCGTAATTGGTGACAGGTGCGCCCGCGCTCGCCCTGGATACGTGGGCGGGGCAGGCCGGTCTCGGCCATCGCCCGTTCAATCAGCTCATCGCCCAGGGCTTCAATTTCATTGGCAATGCTTTCAAGGAATTCGGCGCGAGCGGCCAACGGCGTTTCGCGGTAGGTATCGAAGGCGCGCCATGCCAACGCACAGGCTTGTTCGACATGCTCGGCGGTGCCGCCGGCATAGGCAGGTTCCAGCGCAATATCGGTGGCAGGATTGATCGCCCGGATTGCCTCGCGGCTGCCTGGAATGGAATGCTGACCAATCAGCATGGTGCCCGTCAGAGTCATGGCGTAGTCCTGAGAAAGTAAAGAGAGGCAGACAAAGAGAATCTACTGCAGGAGCTGTCGAGCCAGAGCGAGGCTGCGATGCAGGCACTGTGCTCTGGGAGGTACACCGCGATGATCCCATCGCAGCCTCGCCGGGGCTCGACAGCTCCCACATTTATCTTTGCTGCCTTGAATAGTGTTAGGCGACGTTCTGCTCGGCCGACCAGTTGGCGTACCACTGGCGGAACAGCGCGTACTGGTTCTCGGCATACCGACGTTGGGCATCGCTGAGGGCATCGGTCTCGTTGAAGTGCAGGGTGTATTCCTTGTCGCCGTTGAGCACCATCAGATGTTTATAGAACAGCACCAGGTCGCAGCCTTCGTCGAAGGACGACAACACCGCCAGCGCCGACTCCAACTCCCGCGCCTGGCGTCGCGCGGTGGCGTCGCCCTTGGCGGCTTTCTTGCTCAGGGCCACCAGTTGCAGGACTTCCCGTGGCAGCGCGTTGCCGATGCCGGTGATCGCGCCGGTGGCGTTGCAGTTGACGAAACCGTGGACCACCTGGGTGTCCACGCCCACCATCAGGGTCACGTCATCGTCCTTGGACGTGATGTGTTCGGCCGCGTAACGCAGGTCTGCCGCGCCGCCGAATTCCTTGAAGCCGATCAGGTTCGGGTACTCGCGACGCAGCTCAAAGAACAGATCGGCGCGGGTGGCGAAGCCGTAGTAAGGGCTGTTGTAGATCACCGCCGGCAGGTTCGGCGCCGCCTTGAGGATGGCCGCAAAGTGATCCTTCTGCGCCGTCGCCGAGGCGCCACGGGACAGCACACGCGGGATGACCATCAAGCCATGGGCGCCGACTTTCGCCGCATGCGCCGCGTGGGCCACCGCTTCACGACTGTTGACCGCGCCGGTGCCGACGATGGTCGGTACGCCGGCAGCCACCAGGCGCGCCACGCCTTCCTGGCGCTCGGCTTCCGTGAGCAACGGCCAGTCGCCCATGGAGCCGCAGTACACCACCGCGCTCATGCCGATATCGATCAGTTCGCGGCCCTTGGCGACCAGTGCGTCAAAGTCCGGTTTGCGCTCGGTAGTGCACGGGGTCATCAGGGCGGGGATGCAGCCGGTGAAGATGTTGGTGTTCATGGTTTCAGCTCCAGTTTGATTGTAGGGGCGGGGGCGGTTCAGATGCCCCACGCGAAGGGATCCTGTTCGTCGATCAGCAAGGTGCTGTCGGCGGTCATGTAGGCGCGGCCGGTGATGGAAGGGCGCACACGTTCGCCTTCCCATTCGTAGCTGCCTTCGAATTGGCTGCCGGTGATGCTGGCCTGTACCCACGGCTCACCGGCGGCGAGTTTGCCGTCGGCCGCCAGGCACGCCAGTTTGGCGCTGGTGCCGGTGCCGCAGGGCGAGCGGTCGTAGGCTTTGCCCGGGCACATGACGAAGTTGCGGCTGTCGGCCTGGTCGTCGTCGGCGAACAGTTCGATATGGTCGATCAGGGCACCGTCTTCACCGTGGATGCCCTGGGCCTCAAGGGCTTTGAGCATCGCCCAGGTGTAATCGGTCAGGGCTTCGACGTTGTCCATTTGCAGCGCTTGCCCGTGCTCGGAAACCAGGAAGAACCAGTTGCCGCCCCAGGCAATATCGCCGTAGACCCGGCCATGCCCAGGTACGTCCACTGGCACCTGCTGGCGATAGCGGTAGGCAGGCACATTGCGCAACGTCACCGCGCCGTCGGCGTGCAACGTGGCGCTGACCGGGCCCACCGGCGTGTCGATCTTGTGCACGCCCGGCGCGATCCGCCCCAGGTGATGCAACGAGGCAACCAGGCCGATGGTGCCGTGGCCGCACATGCCGAGGTAGCCGGCGTTGTTGAAGAAAATCACGCCGCAGGTGGCATCGGCCGAGACCGGCGCGCAATACAGCGCGCCCACCAGTACATCGTTGCCACGGGGCTCCAGCAGGCACGCCCTGCGCCATTGGTCATGCTGGGTGCGCAGGTCGTCGAGCTTGTCGACCATGCTCTCGCCGGCAAGCGTGGGGAAACCTGTCATCACCAGGCGCGTGGGTTCGCCGCCGGTGTGAGAATCGATGATGTGAACTCGTTTCATAACAGTGTCCATTCAGGGGTGGGCTGAGGCTCAGGAAGCCAACTGCACGCGGCCGATGTCGGGCTCAGGCACTTCACTTTCGTCATCTTCGGTTTCCAGGCGAACCAGATGCGCCGGCACGCCGGTGGCCACGCCCCAGTAATAAATCCCCAGTGCACAAGCGGCGACGACCACGGTGTCGAACGGATGGCTGAGGATGCCCAGGCCACCAAAGCTGCCGAGCTTCGACAGGATGATGGTCACGGCGTAGAAGCCGATCAGCCACGCAGAGGAGCGAACCTGGCGGCCGAGGCTGAGGTGCAGGGTCGGCACAAAACGGCCGCACAGCAGGTACACCACGAACATCAGGATTTGCAGGCCGAGCAGCCACGACACAGTGCTCCAGCCAGACCAGTAGACGATCAGCGCGGCGATGATGAACGACAGTGGGCCGAGCAAACCCATCCACTTGACCCGGAACGGGCGCGGCAGGTCAGGCGCATTGCGGCGCAGTGCGGCCACGGACACCGGCGCCACGGCGTAGCTCAACACCAGTGCGGCGGATACCACGTTGATCAGCGCTTCCCACGACGGGAAGGGCAGGGTCCAGAACACCGACAGGCCAAAGGTCAGCCACAGCGCCGGGCGCGGGATGCCGGACTTTTCATCGATGCGCGTGAAGATCTTGAAGAAGGTCCCGGTTTGCGCCCAGCCGTAGATCACCCGCGGCGTGGCGTTCATGTAGATGTTGCCGCAACCGCTGGGGGAGATCACCGCGTCGGCCACCACCAGGTAAGCCAGCCAGCCCACACCCAGGGCGAGGGCGATATCGCGGTACGGCAGGGCCAGTTCCTTGGCGACGCCGGCCCAGCCGTTGGCGAGCATTTCGGTGGGAATGCCGCCTAGGAATGCGGTCTGCAACAACACGTAGATTGCGGTAGAGAGCAGCACCGACAGGATCAGCGCAATCGGAATGGTGCGTTGCGGGTTTTTCACTTCGCTGGCCACCGAGATGATCGGCGTCAGGCCCAGGTACGCGAAAATCACCCCGCCGGCGGACACGGCCATTTCAATGCCCGACAGCCCGAACGGCGCGAAGCCCTGGGCGTGAAAATTTTCCGGTTTGAAGAAGGTGAACAGCACGCCGATCACCAGCAATGGCACGATGAACTTGAACACGCTGACCAGGTTATTGGCCATGGCGAAGGTCTTCACGCTGCGGTAGTTGAGGGCGAAAAACAGCGAGAGCAGCGCAAACTGCACGAACCAGCCTAGGACGGTGGGGTTGCTGGAACCCGCCTGCGTCAGCTCGGGAAACCAGGCTGCGGCGTATTGGCGCGAGGCGACCACTTCGATCGCCACCAGGCTCGAAAACGCGATCAGCGTGATAAAGCCCATCAGGTAGCCCAGCAGCGGGCCATGGGAGTAGACCGGATAGCGCACCACGCCGCCGGCGCGGGGCAATGCCGCTCCCAGTTCGCAATACACAATGCCCAGCAGCAGCACGGAAAACCCGCCCAGCAACCAGGAAAAAATCCCCGCCGGCCCGGCAATGGCTGAGACGTGACTGGCCGCGAACAACCAGCCCGAACCGAAGATCGCTCCCAGTCCGATAAAGGTGAGGTCGATCAATGAAAGCTGTTTCTTGAACTTGCCTTGGGCTGACATGGCGGCGCCTTCTTGTGGGTTATTGGATAGGCATGCAGTGGCCCTACAGTGAACTCATCACCGGCGCCGCGATTGATGTTTTGCGCAGGCTGATATGACGAAATCAGCACAGTTTCGAGCGCTCGACATGCCGGCGCCCATGGGGCAATCTGCTCGCCAGGCACCGCCCGCCGGGCGCCTGGCCTGTCCGCTGAAAGCAGGAGAAAGCGTCATGATGCAGAGCGCGTTCGCGACCCTTTGCCAAGGGAGCGAGGCCAACCGCCCGCACACCATCGAAGAATTACTGGCCAGCGTAGGGCTGTTGTTGCCGATGCTGGACGTGATTCCGAATGCCGCGATTTTTATCAAGGACGTGCAGGCGCGCTACGTATTGGCCAACCGCACCTTGGTGCAACGGTGCGGGTTGAAGCACTTGCAACCGCTGCTGGGGAAAACCAGCGCCGAGGTCTTTCCCGCGCAGTTGGGGCCTGGCTATACCGAACAGGATCGACGGGTGCTGGAGCAGGGATTTGTCCTGGAGGACCAGCTGGAATTGCACCTCTACGGCACCCGCGAGCCGGGCTGGTGCCTGACCCACAAATGGCCGCTGTACAGCCGTGACGGTGCGATCATCGGCCTGGCGGGCATCTCGGTCGACCTGCAAACGGCCAGTGAAACTCACCCGGCCTATCAACGGCTGGCGGCGGTGGACGAGCACATCCGGGCGCATTTCAATCGGCGTGTCACCCTGGGTGAATTGACGCGGATTGCCGGGATTTCAGTGGCGCAACTGGAGCGCTACTGCAAGCGCGTGTTCCACCTCACGCCGCGCCAGATGATCCAGAAGGTGCGCCTTGAGCATGCGCACCGGCTGCTGCATACCGAGCTGCCGATCACTGACGTGGCGTTGCAGTGTGGATATACCGACCACAGCGCGTTTACTCGGCAGTTCAAGGCGTTGACCGGGTTTACGCCGCGCCAGTATCGGCAGGCGACCAGTGTGCGGTGATGTCTAATTGATATTGTCTGGGTACAATCGCCCATGGCCAACGTCGGCCGGGCTGTTTTACAGGGAGGTTTTTCTTTGAAAAAGATCTTATTGGCGCTGTGCTGCAGCTTGAGTGCCGGTTGTATAGGTTTCTATCAACAACCTGCCGCCACTGCGCCCCACGCAACGCTCGAAGCCATCCAGGGACCTAACACACTGTTGAACGGCGGCGTCCAAATGTACTGGGCCTACTATGATCCGGGTTGCAACGACACGGCAGAAACCGGCGTGCTCGGCACTCGCAAAGGCGAGGTCAGCGAGCGGTTTTTACTGATCCCCGATCGACGGATCTACGTAAATGTCATGAGCAGCGGTGGCGCCAACAAGGAGGGCGCCAACGCTCTTCGCAGTTGCGCAAACCTGGTCAGTTTTATCCCTGCCGTTGGCGCGACTTATCAAGTTATCCAGTCCGTGCCGGTGAGTGGCTGTGTGGCGGATATCACCGACAAAACTACCGGGCGCTCGCCTGATTCGTTCAGAAGAGAAGCGGTCGTGGGTGGGTGTTCGCCTTGACTAGATGAGCTGCGTGCCCGTCTTTAAACGTGGGCGTCTTCAAACTATCAGGAGTTCAGCGAGATGGAATCAGGGATAGAGTTATCTTTCGACATTACCGAGCAAGAGCGCCAGGCCATCCTTCAGCCGCTCCGGGCATACAACATCAGCCAATGCGGCGAGAACCCGTTCGAAACCTTTGGGCTGTTACTGCGTGATTCCGCCAGCCAGGAAGTGGTGGGCGGCCTCTACGGGAAAATTTCCTATGGCTGGATGTTCGTTGAGCTGTTGAGCGTGCCTGAGTCAATGCGCACTCAAGGCATGGGCTCGCGGCTGATGCACGCGGCTGAGGAGCTGGCACGGGAGAAAGGGTGTGCGGGGATCTGGCTGGATACCTTCAGCTTTCAGGCACCCGGGTTCTATCGGAAGCTGGGCTTCAGCGAGTTCGGGCATATTGCCGAGTACCCGCCAGGACACAAACGGCACTTTTTCCAGAAGCACCTGGCTTGAGGGCTAGCGGGTCACCGACCGCCACGTGACCAAGCCGTCCAGCCCCTGATCGGACTTCAAGTACCTGAGCACGTTCTGCGCCTGGGCCTTCTCTTCAAACGGGCCGACAAAGGCATGAGGCGGCTCATCGAGCACGGTGGGCACATCGAGCGCCTGCAGTTGCGCAACCAGTTCGCCGAACGCTATGTCGGTATCGGCGGTAAGGCGCACCACCCAGCCGCTGCGATATTTCAGGGCGATAGGTTCCACCTCGGCGCCACAGTGTTTGCATTGCGCGGCGGTTGCTTTGATCGGGCTTTCACACGCGGGGCACGGGCGCAGGTCTTCGTGTACCAGGGCGTCCACACCGGTCTTGGGAACGCGCGGCATCAGCAGGAGGGCGATCAGGGGGATCACCGGCACGAACAGCCCAATCGCAAACCATCTTGGCCCTGACCTGCCGCGCTGACTGGCCAGGTAGGCAGTCACAACGGTGAGTGCCAGCCATAGGGAAAGGTAAATGCTCATGTGCACGTCCTTGTCTTGATTTAGCAGGAGCGATGGCGGCGCTGAGCCTGCTCAGCCCCGCGTCGCCATCGGCAGCGCGAACAACATGGATGCCGCCAGGTGCTTACTGCGCCTTGGCGTTCTTGATGTCCGCAATCACCTGCTTGGCAATCGCCTGGACCTGCTTCTGCGTCATGGCCGACGCCACGCCTTCCCACGCTGATGACTCGGTTTCATAAGTCCGTGCGCCCAGCGGTGCGCCGGATTTCAAGTCGCAAAAGTCAGCTTTCGAGAACACCCAGGCATTACCCACCAATGCCCCAGCAGCGTAGCGGCTGCCAGCCGTCAGGTAGCGAAACTTGCTGACGTTAATGGTGATGCCAACCCCGTCGGCACTGCCGGTGTTGATGGTGGGTGTTTCCTTGAGGCTATAACCGGCCTGTTGCGCCTCGGTTTGCAGGGCCGCGCCCCATTGTTGCTTGAGCAGTGGCCAGTCCTGGTTTTGCTCGACAGTGGTGTTGCCCTTGAAGCTCACGACCAGGTTTTGTTTAGCCGATTCCGGGATGGCCAGGGTGTCTGCACCACCGCTTTTTACCTTGGCTGCGCAGCCACCCAGCATCGAGAGGGCAACAGCGAACGACAGGGCGTAAAGCGCCTTGGAGGTTTTCATTGAATTTCCGTATCCACAACAATTGAGAAAGGGGGAGGCCACCGCATCGGATGGGGCGGCTACGATGCTTGAACCTCCCGCCGTCTGGCAAGCGATGACTGCCAAATGCCCTCTAACGCTTCAAACACCCACAAACTTTATTGGATTGCAGCAACAATTTTTCTTGTTGGACACCTCCCTCCCCAAGCAGCAAAGATGCCGCCACTGACGCTCGACCTTCCAGGTCAACAATAAAAAATCGAGCCGGGCTGCACGCCGTTTTCTTGCAGTGAACCCTTTGTTCACTACCTGCTTTACTGGCGCCGCAGCGCGCACTTAAGGACCTCACCACCATGCAAACTGTTGTGAACCTATGGCCGCTGATTGGCGTACTCGTCATCGTGGTCGGCTTTGTGTTGCGCTTCAATCCGCTGTTGGTCGTCACGGCGGCAGCGATTGCCACCGGGTTTGCCGCCCACTTCCCGCTGGAAAAGATCCTCGCCACCATGGGCGACGGCTTCCTCCAGACTCGCGCCTTGCAATTGATCCTGTTGTTGCCCCTGGCCGTCATCGGCTTGCTGGAGCGCCATGGCTTGCGCCTGCATGCGCAAAACTGGATCGCGCGCTTTGAGCGGGCCACGGTCGGGCGTTTGCTGATCATCTATCTGTTTGTGCGTGAATCCACTGCGGCCATGGGCCTGACGAGCCTGGGCGGGCACCCGCAGATGGTGCGCCCGTTGCTGGCGCCGATGGCGGAAGGCGCGGCGGAAAAACGCTATGGCAAACTTCCCGACAAGCTTCGCCACAAGGTCCTGGCCATGTGTGCCGCGACCGACAACGTAGGGCTGTTTTTTGGCGAGGATATCTTCGTCGCCTTTGGTGCGATTGCGCTGATGCATACCTTCCTGCTGGGGTCGGGGATTGATGTCGAGCCTCTGCACATTGCGGTCTGGGGCATCCCGACGGCGATCTGCGCCTTCATCATTCACGCCATCCGCTTGCACCGCTTTGACCGAATGCTGACCCGAGAGCTGTCACCGGCCAACAAAGCGGAGGCGGCGCAATGATCATTTCCATTGAATACCTGTACTGGCTGGCCGGCATTCTGCTGGTGATCACCTCCGGGATGATCCTGATGGATCGCACCCACCCCAAGCGCTGGTCGAGTTCGTTGTTCTGGCTGCTGTTTGCCATTCCGTTCCTGGTGGGGGAGCGTCTGCCCTCGGTGGTGGTCGGCGTGGGCGTGGTGGTGATGGCGCTCATCGCGGGCCTGGGCGGCGTAGGCCGCGGCGCGCATGCCCAGTTGCATGACAAGGCCGCACGGGCCAGCGCTGGTCGCCTGGGGCATAAATTGTTTATCCCTGCATTGGCCATTCCGTTGACCACGGTGATCGGCTCGGTATTACTCAAACACACCGAGATCGGCGGCGTGCCGCTGCTGGACCCGAAGAACACCACCTTTGTTTCCCTGGGCATCGGCTGCCTGATTGCACTGGCGCTGGCCTGCTGGCTGACGCGGGACACCCCGGTGCAAGCCCTTCGCGAATCCCGGCGCCTCACCGAAGCGCTGGGCTGGGCGATGGTGCTGCCGCAGATGCTGGCGATGCTCGGGCTGTTGTTCAACGAAGCGGGCGTGGGCACGGCGGTTGCGCACATCACCACCACCTACATCAACCTGGATTACAAGCTGGTTGCGGTGATGGTGTATGTGCTGGGCATGGCACTGTTTACCGTGATCATGGGCAATGGTTTTGCGGCCTTCCCGGTGATGACCGGCGGCGTGGGTGTGCCGGTGCTGGTGGGCATCTACGGCGGCAACCCGGCGGTGATGGCTGCCATCGGCATGTTCTCCGGTTACTGCGGTACGCTGATGACACCGATGGCGGCCAACTTCAATATTGTCCCGGCGGCGTTGCTGGAGCTGCCGGATAAAAACGCGGTCATCAAGGCACAGATGCCGACCGCATTGATGATGCTGGTGGTGAATATTGTCCTGCTCTACCTGCTGATGTGAGGCTGTAATGCGCACTGTATTGCTGACGGGTTTCGAACCGTTTGACCACGACCTTATCAACCCGTCCTGGGAGGCGGTACGCCTGTTGGAGGGTGTGCAGTTGGGCGCTGATGTGCGGATTGTCACGCGGCAGTTACCCTGCGCCTTTGCCACGGCGGGCGAGCGTCTGGCTCAGCTGTTGGCCGAACATCGCCCGCAGATGGTCATTGCTGTCGGGCTGGGCCCCGGGCGCAGTGATATTTCCATCGAGCGGGTCGCGATCAATCTCAACGACGCGCGGATTCCGGACAACCTGGGCGCGCAGCCTATCGATACGGAGGTGGTGCCCGGCGGCCCTGCGGCCTACTTCGGTACCTTACCGAGCAAGGCCATGGTGAAGGCCGTGCGCGAGGCCGGCATTGGGGCCTGCGTGTCGCAAACCGCCGGTACTTTCGTGTGCAATCAGGTGTTCTATCTCTTGCAGCACGCGCTCGCCGGGTCAGCGGTACGCAGCGGTTTCATCCATGTGCCGTGGCTGCCTGAACAGGTGGCGGGCCGCGTGCCCGAGCCGGCCTCGATGGCATTGCCGATGCAGGTTGAGGGCTTGCGGATTGCGCTGCTGACCGCCTGGAATACCCAGGTGGATATCGCTGAAGCGGGTGGGCAAGTCAGCTGAGGTTTTCGGCTTCGCGTCCCGGGAAAAACAACGCGAAGCACGTCACACCGTCCTCGCTGCTGACGCTGTAGCGCCCGTTGTGCAACTGCATGATGGTCGCGACGATGGACAGCCCCAACCCGTTGGAATGCGCCGATCGCTCCCGGGATTCATCCACCCGATAAAACCTCTCGAACAACCTCGGTAAGTGCTCCGCCGGGATGGTTGCCCCTTGGTTGGTCACTGTCAGGCTGATGCCTTCGGCGCTGGGTGTGGCCTGGATCAGCAGTTCAGAACTTGGCGCACCATATTTGATGGCGTTGGCGCACAGGTTGGCCAGGGCACGGCGCAACAGCATCGGTTCGGCCCAGATCACGCCTTCGCCCTGGGCAAGGATGTGGATGTCGACATCGCCCGCGAGGCCTTCGAAGTAGTCGGCCATGCGCTCCACTTCATCGGCGGCATTCAGTTCCTGGCGTTGGCGCAGGGCGCTGGCGGGGTCGGTACGGGCCAGGAACAGCATGTTGTCGAGCATGCGCGCCAGGCGTTCAAGCTCTTCGACATTGGAGGCCAGCAGTTGCTGATAGGCCTCGACGCTGCGGTGTTGTTGCAACGCCACCTGGGTTTCCCCCAGCAAGTTATTGATGGGCGTGCGCAGTTCGTGGGCCATGTCGGTGGAGACCTGCCCCAGTTGCACAAAACCCTTGGCCAGGCGTTCGAGCATGGTGTTGAACGAGTCAATCATCGGCAGCAGTTCTTTCGGTGCGCCCTGGCTGTCGAGGCGCGCGGCGAGGTTGCCGACACCGATGCCCTGGGCATGCACCGCCAGGCGCCGCAACGGCAGCAAGCCGCGATGCACCATCAGGTAACCGACCACCGCCAGTACCAACGCGGCGATGCTGGCGAGGATATAGACACTCAGCCGGTAGCTGGCGAGCACGGCGGTGCGCTCGGTCATCAGGCGCCCGGTGGTGACTTGCAGGCTGCCCAGGTCGCCGGAATCGATGGTGGCAGCCAGCATGGAGAAGGGCACTCCGTTGACGCCAGGCAAATGCTGCACATCGGAGAAGTCCAGGGCATGGTTCCGGGGCACCGGTGTCACGGCGGGCATATCGATGTTGCCGGGGTTCACCTCCAGCAACGGCTTCTGCCCCGGCGCGGCGATGCTCAGCACCGATTCGCGATTGCCCAGCATGTTCTGGAACAGCTCTGGCTTGGTCTTGATCAGGTCCAGGGTGTTGCTGTCGTTCAGCAGATTGCGCAGTTGGTCGACGCGGTAAATCAACGCGGCGTCATCGCGGCGGATCAGTTCGCGCTCAAGCTCGCGGTACAGCGCCACGCCGAGGGTCGCCAGCAGGGCGAACGCCAGCAAGGCAAAGATCAGCGCCAGGCGCAGTGTCAGGGAGTAATGCCGAGGCTTGCTCATGGCTGCGTATCGAAGCGGTAGCCGATGCCGCGCACGCTGTGGATCAGCTTGAGCTGGAACGGGTCGTCGATTTTCAGGCGCAGGCGGCGCACGGCCACGTCGACCACATTGGTGTCGCTGTCGAAATTCATGTCCCACACCCGCGAGGCGATCAGCGAGCGCGACAGCACCTGGTCCTGGTGGGTGGCAAATAAGTGCAACAAGGCGAACTCCTTGTTGGTCAGGGTGATGCGCACGCCGCCGCGGGTGACGCGGCGCTTGAGCACGTCGATCTGCAGGTCGGCGATCTGCAGTTGTTCTTCTTCACGACTTGGCCCGCGCCGGGTCAGGGTGCGCAGGCGCGCCACCAGTTCGGCGAAGGAAAACGGCTTGATCAGGTAATCGTCGGCGCCCAGTTCCAGGCCCTTGATGCGGTCGGCAATGTCGTCCCGGGCGGTGAGGAACAGCACCGGGGTGTCGGCCTCCTTGCGCAGGCGACGCAACACTTCCCAGCCGTCCATTTTCGGCATCATCACGTCCAGCACGATCACGTCGAACGGGGTTTCCAGGGCCTGGTGCAAACCGTCCACACCGTCGCGGGCGAGGCTCACGGAGTAGCCCAGTTCCTGCAGACCGTTAAGCAGGTAGTTGCCCGCCTTGGGCTCGTCTTCGACTACGAGGATATTCATGGGAGTTGCCCTGATGATGTGCCGGTGTTTCGTGGCGCAAGTGTAGCCCGATCAATTGTCATTGGGGCAGCCGATGCCCTGTACCTGATAGTCCAGCACGTGTTCGCGGCCCTGGCTGTCGAGGTAGTCGAGGCGGGCGGGGACGATGCCGCACTGGCCGTAGGTGTCGGTGCTCGACAGCACTTTGGCCACGTCCATGTGCATGAAGAAGCCGGGCGTGTCATGGATCACCGAGGTAGCGGCAGTGGTGCCGGCAAAAGCCGAACCGGTGGCGAGGAGGGCAGCAAAGCCGAGGATAAACAGTTTCATGGCGGTATCTCTCTTTAAGGGTTGGCTGCCGGTATCCGGCAGTGAGTTCACAGTAACCAGGCGACACAAACAGCCAACCAACAGGATGATGACAAGGTTGTAATGAAGGGCTTAAGGCTGGCGACCGGAAGCTTCGAGGATCAGGTCGGTGATTTCCTTGGCGTGGGAAACCAGCGACAAGTGGCTCGACGGCACCTCGATGGTGGTGGCGTTCATGCGTTTCGCGAGGAAGCGTTCCAGGTCCGGGTTGATGGTCTGGTCGTTGCTGGACACCGCATACCAGGACGGCTTGGTGTGCCAGGCGGCGTTGACGGTGCGACCGCTGAACAGGGTTTTGGCGATCGGTTGTTGTACGGCGTACAGCTCCATGGCCTTGGCGTGGGGCACGTCGGCGGCGAAGTACTTGAGGAAGGCGTCCTGGTTCAGGGTCAGGTAGCCGTCGTGCTCCACCACACCGGCACGTACGGGTGTGCTCGGGTACTTGGCGGACAGGGCGACGAAGTCTTCGTTGGCGTCCGGAGCGCGGGCGGCGACGTACACCAGAGAGCTGACCCTGGGGTTGACCCCGGCGTCGCTGACCACGGTGCCGGCGTAGGAATGGCCGACCAGCACGGTAGGACCGTCTTGTTGATCGAGTACACGATTGGTGGCGGCGACGTCATCCGCCACCGAGGTCAGCGGGTTTTGCACGGCGGTTACATGCAAGCCGGCGGCCTGCAGGCGGGTGATCACTTCGGACCAACTGGAACCGTCAGCCCAGGAGCCGTGCACCAGTACCACGTTGTTGGCTTTCACCGGGGCAATCGGGCCGGCCATGGCGGTGCCGGTGCCCAGCATCAACAGGCTGGCGGCGATCAGGCAGAGTTTGCTTACAGGTTTCATCGGGCGGGCTCGCTTCTTTTTCAGTGGGAAGTTGGGTCACCCGCTGTGGGTGACTGACGACTTCACTGTATGAAGTGAGGGTGCTGGCAACACTGACAGCTTCATGACAAGTTTGTAATGCAATGGGCAGCCCGGAGCTGCCCTTGTTGGGCGAAGATTCATCAGACCGTACGGGCTGCCTGCAGGCGTTCAGCGCCACCTTCCGCCAGGCCGCGTTCGTGCAGGCGGTCGGCGCCGCCCTCGGCGAGCAGGTGGGATGTCTGGTCCTTGACCACGGCGGTGTGGGTGTCGGCCGACGCCATGGATGACAGCCCGAGGCCCGCGACGACAGCGAGGCCGAATACCAGGGACGAAGCTTTCGAGAGATTGAACATGATGAGGCTCCTACGAGTGAGTCAGCCGGATTGGCTGGTGGTCGTAGTTAATCCCCAGGGTGTATCCGCCATGTGTGCCCGGGCGTGGCGAAATGCAGGTTCGCGTATCCAGGCAGGCTTTCCATACAGTCCGATACAAACCACGGGAAGGTTTACAGCGTTTGGGGCGATCCGTAGATTGCATCGGGCAAGTGGTTCGTCAGCACCCAAGACCGGGTGACGAAAACATGAGGAAGCCGAGCAGTGTCCACCCGTGATTCAGCTGTATTCGCCAACCGTTACCGCGCCTTCCTGTTCGATATGGATGGCACGCTCCTGAACTCCATTGCCGCTGCCGAACGGGTATGGGCGACCTGGGCTGAACGCCACGGGCTGGATGTCGCGGCCTTTCTGAAGACCATTCATGGCGCCCGGGCCATCGATACCATCACCCGCCAGGCATTGCCCGGGGTTGACGCGCAGGCGCAGGCGCAATGGATTACCGAGGCTGAACTCGAGGATGTAGAAGGGGTGGTGGCGATTGCCGGCGCGGTGGAATTTCTCAACGCGCTGCCCGGCGATCAATGGGCGCTGGTCACGTCCGCACCCAAGGCATTGGCTCTGCGCCGTATGCAGGCGGCCGGGATCAACCCGCCGGCGGTGTTGGTCACCGCGGAGGATGTCGCCAGTGGCAAGCCGGATCCGGCCTGTTATGTGCTCGGTGCGCAACGCCTGGGAGTGCCGGTGCAGGACTGCCTGGTGTTTGAAGATGCCAGCGTCGGGATTCGTGCCGGAGAGGCGGCGGGGGCCGATGTGATGGTAGTGACCTCGACGCACCATACGCCTATGGTCACGGAACACCCCTCGATTGCCGGGTACGAGCATTTACAGGTTTTGCGGGACGAAGCCGGGATGTTGCACCTGCAGCGCCTGAGGTAAAAAAGGCCGATCCGGTTAACCGGATCGGCCTTCTTCATAAACGGACGGCTCTACAGACGGTCAGGACGAGGCTTTCCGGCGATCACTGCGATGGGTTCGCCGACACAGTTTTCGATGAATGGCTGCCTGAATCGGCTGGAGACAGAAGACAAACAAGTACGCGCCCAGGAACAGCGTCAGGTCCAGCCAGGTGTAAGCATTCTCGGAGATGCCTTCCATTTCGTACCGCACGGCATACTCCAACCCGAAAAAAACCACGGCGATCAGCCCGGCGATCACCCAGGACTTGGATAAGTAAGGCTGTTTAACAGGACGCCTCATCAACGTGCTCCTCGGCGCGCTGCAGACTGTAGGGGATTTGTCACGAGTTTCGGCTCTGGAATACTCAACAAGTTCCATTTGTATGCAAGCTGTTTCATGCGTAGAGGGCAGCCAGCGGCTATTACTGTGAAGTGTTCCTGCCGTCCGTCACGCAAAGGGAGTACGCCTTATGTTCGTTCAGTGGTTACTTGCAGCCGTCCATTTACTGGCATTCGCTATGGCGTTGTCGGCCGTGCTCGCCCGGGGCAAGGCGTTGCGCTGCCTGGTGGAGAGTGAACCATCCACCGTGCGCCGCGTATTGATCACGGACAACATCTGGGGAGTTAGCGCCCTGGTGTTGTTGGTAACCGGTGGCCTGCGAGCCTTTGGCGGCTATGAAAAAGGCGGTGATTATTACCTGCACCAGCCGTTGTTTCACGTGAAGATGACGCTGCTGGTATTAATTTTGTTACTGGAGCTCGCGCCGATGATCCGCTTTATCAAATGGCGCATCGCCTTGGCGCGCGGCACGCACCTCGATTTTCACCAGGCAGGTCTTTTTGCGCGCATCAGCCACCTGCAAGCGTTGCTGGTTGTGCTGATGATGATTGCGGCAAGTGGTATGGCACGCGGCGTCAGCTTGGGGTGACGCTGGCCTGGCGTTGGAATAGGGAATAGGACGCGCTGGACGCGGGAAGCCGCGAGCAGGCTAAAGGAGGTTTTCGCCAGCCGTTACAGTGAACGAAAGGGCTGGCTACTGGAGGCGCTTCAAGGTGTCTGGTTTTTATCCGGAGCCGTCAGGCCCGCCTGGATACGTTGGTAGATCTCCTCGCGATGCACGGCAACGTCCTTTGGAGCATTGATGCCGATTCTTACTTGCTGGCCGCTAACGCCCAGGATGGTGATAGTAATGTCATCACCGATGTTTATGCTTTCACCGACTTTGCGGGTGAGTATCAGCATGGACTTCTCCTTGATTGCTTTGAAGGACACATGTTTCAGACAGGGCAGATGTCGGATGTGTGTAGCTTACTGCGAAGCGCTTCCCTGTGGCTGCCTCTTTTAGGACGCATAGAGGCGGCATTAATTCCCATGGCGCCATCATACAGGTCTGCGATACATGATTCGCATTGTTTAAGCCAACGTTTATGACGGCCAGAATAGACAGTGAATGATAAAGTCGCCTCTTTGATCCTCTAAGGAGCAGGGTAGTGCGTAAAGTAGCGATGGCAATTGCGGTGTTGGCATTGGCCGGTTGCGGTGAAGGTAAAAGTGTCGATGCGCCCAAGGCCAGGCCCGCCGCTGCCGAGGCGCCCGCCCAGGCCCAACCAGCGGTCGGTGCGATCGCCTCTCAAGAGTGGGATGTATGGGTGGGGCCGCCGGATCACAAGCTGCAAGCGATAACTGACCTGACCGCGTGGTTGCTGGAACACGGTTTCAGTTTCTATCTGACGAAGGAAGACGGTAAGGACCAGGTACTGCTGGGGCCGTTCAGCACCAAGGCCGAGGCCGAGGCCAAGCAGGTGCAGTTGACCGAGAAACTGGCCACTGCGAAGAAAAATGACACCGTGTCCGAGGTCATCGAACACAAGGTTGCGCAGTAAAGGACCGGCAAGCGGGAGTCCATGAGGCTCCCGTTTTTACGTTCAGCCGCAGGCTTTCAAGTTCACCGGGCCGACAAATTCATTGCCGCGCCCCATCACGCACGCCACGGTTTGATTGCGCTGGCGCTCCCAGGATTGTACCGGGTAGGTCTTGTTCCAGGCTTCGTACAACTGGCGGTCCTGCTTCGACAAGCGCAGGCCATACTGCTTGCTCATATAAAAGTACGTACGGGCGATCATGCCGCGAATGGACGGGCGGGGCATGACTTTCTTGGCCTTGAAGTCCACCTGGGTCAGGCACGATCCATATTGACCGCTTTGTACCGGCAGCCAGCCAAAACTGAAATTGTTTCGGTCGCCATTGACCTCGCCGATACTCGGCACCAGGTTGTGCAGGTCGGCTTCAGCGCGTTTGTACACCGCATCCTTGCGGGTGCAGTTCTTGCGTCCGCCGTCCTGCCAGCACTGGCGCTGATGACCGATCTGCCAGGCCGGAACAATGTGTTCCCATTCAATACGCGCCGCCCGGTTGGCGTTCTTGCGCGGGACATAGCCGCAGGCTTTCAGGTCAACCCGGTTACCGTTGTATTTGCAGCCGCAATAGAACTCCGTGGATTGCGGTTCATACAGCTTCCAGGCGATTTTCTTGGCTTCGCTGAACGTCTTGGGGGCTTGGGCTTGAGCGGTGACAGCAAAAAATACACACAACAGGCTGATAAAACGGACACTCATTGACTCAATCTTCCTTCGGCACTACCCAGAAAATCTGCACGCCACCGTCATCGCGATAAGCGAGGGTGACGTTGTCGTTTTCTGCGATTTCCTCAAGTAGTCGTGCCCACTCGTCTTCCGGTTCCTCAGGCAAACGGAAGATCAACGCCGCCTTGTTTTTTTGAGCGTTGGTGGAATTGATGATTTTTTGCACACGAACGGCCAGGCGTTGATAGGCGTCAGGCGCTGCTGGTGCTGCGGAAGAGGGCTTTGCCACGGAGTATTCCTTATTAGGCTGTACGTGCATACAGTATTTAACTGTGGGCAATTTCGCAACTGCTTAAAATCCAAGAAGTTCTTCTGACAATGGTTTTGCCGATTTGGTGTAGGAGGGCTTTGTTTTTCAAGGGTTTTTTGCGCGGGGGTAAAGCGGGGTGAATTGCAACCGCTCGCGGTGCGCCACGAGCGGGATGGCCCAACCGTTAATGGTCAGGCCTGGGATCGATCAATATTCCCAGAACATCCGTTGCAGTTCCTTGCTGTCCTGAGTCTTGGTCAGGGCGACCATGGCCAGGATGCGGGCTTTCTGCGGGTTCAGATCATGGGCAACGACCCAGTCGTATTTGTCGTCAGGCTGTTCGGCGTTACGCAGAACGAAACCGCCGGCATTTACGTGGGAAGAGCGAATGATCTGCACGCCTTGCTTGCGCAGTTCCTGCAGGGCCGGTACTACCTTGGAAGACACCGAACCATTGCCGGTGCCGGCGTGGATGATGGCTTTCGCGCCGGCCTGGGCCAGGGCCTTGTAGGCAGTGTCGCTTACGTTGCCGTAGGAGTAGGCGATTTCGACGTCCGGCAGACTTTTGATGGTCTTGATGTCGAATTCCGAGTTCATGGTGTGGCGCTTGGCTGGCAGGCGGAACCAGTAGGATTTGCCTTCAACCACCATGCCCAGCGGGCCCCACGCGCTCTTGAACGCTTCAGTCTTGATGTTGATCATCTTGCTGACGTCGCGACCCGACTGGATCTCGTCGTTCATGGTCACCAGTACGCCTTTGCCGCGGGCGTCTTTGCTGCCGGCGACGGCTACGGCGTTGTACAGGTTGAGCATGCCGTCAGCCGACATGGCGGTACCCGGGCGCATCGAACCGACCACGACGATTGGCTTGTCGGTCTTTTCCACCAGGTTGAGGAAGTAGGCGGTCTCTTCCAGGGTGTCGGTACCGTGGGTGATCACGATGCCATCGACGTCCTTGCTGTCGGCCAGTTCGGCGACGCGGCGACCCAGTTGCAGGAGGTTTTCGTTGGTGATGCTTTCGGAGGCAATTTGCAACACTTGCTCACCGCGAACATTGGCGATCTGACTAAGCTCAGGAACGCCGGCGATCAATTGTTCGATGCCGACTTTGGCGGCCTGGTAGGTCGCACTGTTGGCCGCGCTGGCGCCAGCGCCGGCGATGGTGCCGCCGGTGGCGAGGATCACCACGTTGGACAGTTTTTGCTGGGTTTCAGCTTCTTTTGCCTGAGCGGCAACAGGGAACAGCAGCAGGAGGGCTAACGCGCCCGGAACGAAGGTTTTCAAAGCAGATTTCATTATTCTTCTCTCTAGTTTTTGATGAGTGCTGATGCAGGTTCATCTAGAAACACCCGGGCGGTTCTGAACGCCGCGAGGTGCTGAGTAAGAGCAGGATTTGTACCAGCGGTATTTTGTTATTCAATAGAATTTAACTTATTGATTTATATCTATTTTTATTTGATTTTCAGGCAAGGTTTTTCGTTTCGCGTCCGGCTTTCCGAACAAAGCGCCGGGTTGCTGTTCGGTTGTCCGAAAAGGATGACGGGAAAAAGACGGAGTAATACGGGGCAGGCACACCGCAGCCTGTCGTTTTAGAGAACGGTCAGGCGCCGCTGATGTTTAAGCAGAACACTCAATGGTCGAGAGGGCAGGGCGTAGAGCGGATTCATCAAAAGGCTGTTTTCTTCCGTTGACAAATCCCGACAAGCTTCTCATAGTTTGACCTAACGCAAACGTTTGCGAGATGTTTCACGGGGTGCTCCCTGAGTGTCGTGAAAGCTCGTATCAGCCGCCCGGGTGGGATGGCTGCCGAAGCGTTCTTCGGTACAAGCGTTGCTCACAATAATCATAAGATCGGAGTGAACCCATGAAGCTGCCATTCGCTGGACGTCTTCTTGCTGTCGCTGTGCTTGCTGCCGCATCCGCTGCCCTGCCTCTTTCCTCTGCATTTGCTGCCGAGACCGCCGCCAAACCCAAGGTCGGCCTGGTCATGAAATCCCTCGCCAACGAATTCTTCGTCACCATGCAGGACGGCGCCAAGTCCTACCAGAAAGAACACGCCGCCGATTTCGACATGATCACCAACGGGATCAAGAACGAAACCGATACCTCTGCGCAGATTGATATCGTCAATCAGATGATCCTGTCCAAGGTTGACGCGATTGTCATTGCGCCTGCCGACTCGAAAGCCTTGGTCACCGTGCTGAAAAAGGCCTCGGACAAGGGCATCAAGATCGTCAACATCGACAACCGCCTCGATGTGGACGTACTGAAAAGCAAAAACCTGGATATCCCATTCGTAGGGCCTGACAACCGCAAAGGCGCACGCCTGGTCGGTGAAGAACTGGCCAAGCACCTCACCAAGGGTGACCAGGTGGGCATCATCGAAGGTGTGTCTACCACCACCAACGCCCAACAGCGTACCGCTGGCTTCAAGGACGCGATGGATGCCGCTGGCATGAAGATCGTTTCTACCCAGTCCGGCGAGTGGGAAATCGACAAGGGCAACGCGATCGCCGCTGCCATGCTTCAGGCAAACCCGAACATCAAGGCACTGTTGGCCGGTAACGACAACATGGCCCTGGGCGCCGTCTCCGCCGTGCGTGGCGCTGGCAAGGCCGGCAAAGTGCTCGTGGTTGGCTACGACAACATCGAGGCTATCAAGCCGATGCTGCAGGACGGCCGCGTCCTGGCCACCGCCGACCAGGCGGCTGCCCAGCAAGCCGTTTTCGGTATCCAGAATGCTCTGAAGCTGGTCAAGGGTGAAAAAGTCGATTCTGTGGATGGCATGATCGAAACCCCGGTCGAACTCATCCTCAAGAAGTAATTCCCCGGCAGCACCAAACAGCGTCCGCTCACTCGAGCGGACGCCTGGAGACGTTCCTATGTCATCTTCCGCACCGAACGCTGTCCTCTCGGTCAGCGGTATCGGCAAGACCTATGCCCAACCGGTTCTGTCCGACATCACCCTGACGCTCAATCGTGGGGAAGTGTTGGCGCTTACCGGTGAAAATGGCGCGGGGAAAAGCACCCTGTCGAAAATCATCGGCGGGCTCGTCACGCCGACCGACGGCCAGATGCAGTTCAATGGCCAGGCCTACACGCCGGGCAGCCGGACCCAGGCTGAAGAGCAGGGTATCCGTATGGTCATGCAGGAACTCAACCTGCTGCCAACCCTGACGGTCGCCGAAAACCTGTTCCTCGATAACCTGCCCAGCCACGGTGGCTGGATCAGCCGCAAGCAACTGCGCAAGGCCGCGATTGAAGCCATGGCCCAGGTTGGCCTGGACGCCATCGACCCGGACACCCTGGTCGGCAGCCTCGGCATCGGCCACCAACAGATGGTCGAAATTGCCCGCAACCTGATCGGCGATTGCCACGTATTGATCCTCGACGAACCCACGGCAATGTTGACCGCCCGTGAAGTCGAGATGCTGTTTGAACAAATCACCCGCCTGCAAGCCCGCGGCGTGGCGATTATCTATATTTCTCACCGGCTCGAAGAGCTCGCCCGTGTCGCCCAGCGCATTGCGGTACTGCGTGACGGCAAGCTGGTGTGTGTCGAGCCGATGGCCAACTACAACAGTGAGCAACTGGTCACGCTGATGGTGGGCCGCGAACTGGGCGAGAAAATCGACCTGGGCCCGCGCACCATCGGCGCGCCGCTGTTGACGGTAAAAGGCCTGACCCGCTCGGACAAGGTCCGCGACGTGTCCTTTGAAGTGCGTGCCGGCGAAATCTACGGCATCTCCGGCCTGATCGGTGCTGGCCGTACAGAGTTGCTGCGCCTGATCTTCGGTGCCGATATCGCCGACAGCGGCACGGTGGCCCTGGGCACCCCCGCCCAAGTCGTCAGCATTCGTTCGCCCGTCGATGCGGTCGGTCATGGCATCGCCCTGATCACCGAGGACCGTAAAGGCGAAGGCCTGCTGCTGACTCAATCCATCGGCGCCAATATTGCCTTGGGCAACATGCCGAAGGTCTCCAGCGCTGGCTTGGTGAATAGTCGTGACGAAACCGCCTTGGCCAAGCGCCAGGTCGACGCCATGCGCATCCGCAGTTCCAGCCCGGCGCAGTTGGTGTCGGAGCTGTCGGGCGGTAACCAGCAGAAGGTGGTGATTGGTCGCTGGCTGGAGCGCGATTGCGAAGTGATGTTGTTCGATGAGCCGACCCGGGGCATCGACGTTGGCGCCAAATTCGATATTTATGCGTTGCTCGGCGACCTGACCCGCCAGGGCAAGGCGCTGGTGGTGGTGTCCAGCGACCTGCGTGAGTTGATGCTGATCTGCGACCGCATCGGCGTGCTCTCCGCCGGGCGCCTGATCGAGACTTTCGAGCGCGACAGCTGGACCCAGGACGAATTGCTTGCGGCCGCATTTGCCGGCTATCAGAAACGTGATGCGCTGCTCAACGACGCAGCGCCTAGGAATACCCCATGAAAACCACTTCTTCCCCCGCAAAACATGGCGGCAACTTCTACGGCCTGGGCACTTACCTGGGCCTGGCCGGTGCTTTGCTGGCGATGATCGCGTTGTTCTCGTTCCTGAGCGATCACTTCCTCTCTTACGACACCTTCAGCACCCTGGCCAACCAGATTCCCGACCTGATGGTGTTGGCGGTCGGCATGACCTTCGTACTGATCATCGGCGGTATCGACCTTTCCGTAGGCTCGGTGCTGGCTCTTGCTGCATCGGCTGTCAGCGTGGCAATTCTCGGCTGGGGCTGGAGTGTGTTGCCGGCAGCCATATTGGGCATGGGCTGCGCCGCGTTGGCCGGGACCATTACTGGTTCCATCACCGTGGCCTGGCGCATCCCGTCGTTCATCGTGTCCCTCGGCGTGCTGGAAATGGCCCGCGGCGTGGCGTACCAGATGACCGGCTCGCGCACCGCATACATTGGTGATTCGTTCGCCTGGCTGTCCAACCCGGTGGCCTTCGGGATTTCGCCTTCGTTCATCATCGCGTTGCTGGTGATCATCGCCGCGCAGCTTGTGCTGACGCGTACCGTGTTCGGTCGCTACCTGATCGGCATCGGCACCAACGAAGAGGCCGTGCGCCTGGCCGGTATCAATCCAAAGCCCTACAAGATCCTGGTGTTCAGCCTGATGGGCCTGCTGGCCGGCGTGGCGGCACTGTTCCAGATTTCGCGCCTGGAAGCGGCAGATCCAAACGCCGGTTCCGGCCTGGAGCTGCAAGTGATTGCGGCCGTGGTAATCGGCGGCACCAGCCTGATGGGCGGGCGTGGCTCGGTGATCAGTACGTTCTTCGGCGTGCTGATTATCTCGGTACTCGCGGCAGGGCTGGCGCAGATTGGCGCCACTGAACCGACCAAACGTATCATTACCGGTGCCGTGATCGTGATCGCGGTGGTGCTGGATACTTACCGCAGCCAGCGCGCCAGTCGGCGAGCCTGAGCCATGGCAACGATCAAGGATGTGGCGGCGCTTGCGGGAATTTCCTACACCACGGTGTCCCATGTGGTGAACAAGACGCGCCCGGTCAGCGAGCCGGTACGGATCAAGGTCGAAGCGGCCATCAAGCAGCTCGACTACGTGCCCAGTGCGGTCGCGCGATCGCTGAAGGCCAAGACCACCGCGACCATCGGCCTGTTGGTGCCCAACAGCCTCAACCCGTATTTTGCGGAACTGGCCCGGGGCATCGAGGATTACTGCGAACGTAATGGCTATTGCGTGATCCTCTGCAACTCCGACGATAATGCCGAGAAGCAGCGTAGCTATTTAAGGGTGCTGCTTGAAAAACGCATCGACGGTTTGATCGTGACCTCCGTGGGCGGTGATGACAGCGGCCTGGCAACGGGCCTGAAAGCGGTGCGTACGCCGATGGTCATCGTCGACCGCGCGCTCGACGGGATCGATGTGGACCTGGTGCGCATCGACCACGAACAGGGCGCTTACCTGGCGACCCGGCACCTGCTGGATTTGGGGCACCGCGACATTGCCTGCATTGGTGGCCCGAGCCATACCCGCGTGGCGCAGATGCGTATGGCGGGCTATTACCGCGCCCTGGCCGAGGCCGGGCTTGAAGTACCGGCCGGCCGCGTGCTGGAGAGTGATTTCACCAGTACCAGCGGGTATGCGGCGGCGGCGCAATTGCTGGCGGATAATCCCCCCAGCGCGATTTTTGCCGGCAACGACATGATCGGCTTCGGCGTATTGCGCGCGGCGGCCGAGCGTAATATCCGCGTGCCCGGCGAGCTGTCGGTGATCGGCTTCGATGATATTCAAATGAGCCAGTACGTGTACCCGGCGCTGACCACGGTGGGCCAGTCGATCCTGCAACTGGGAGAGATGGCCGCCGAGCTTTTACTGCGACGAATTGCGACACCCCAATTGCCGATCGATCAACGCATCGTCACGCCGAGTATTGTCCTGCGCGAGTCGACGGCGCCGTTGGCCGGTGTGTTTGCCCAATACCGCTGAACCGAATTGATGAGTACTGATGTATGCCAGCAAAAGTAGTGGTAATAGGCAGCCTGAACATGGACCTGGTCACCCGGGCCAGCCGGCTGCCCCGCGCCGGTGAAACCCTGATCGGCCAATCGTTTTCCACCGTTCCCGGCGGCAAGGGCGCAAACCAGGCGGTCGCTTCGGCGCGTCTTGGGGCCGAAGTCGGGATGGTCGGTTGCGTGGGCACCGATGCCTATGGCGCGCAATTGCGCGACGCACTGTTGGTGGAAGGTATCGATTGCCAAGCCGTCAGCACCGTCGACGGCTCCAGCGGTGTGGCGCTGATCGTGGTGGATGACAGCAGCCAGAATGCGATTGTCATCGTCGCCGGCAGCAATGGCGAATTGACCCCCGCCAAATTACAGACCTTTGACAGCGTGCTGCAGGCTGCCGACGTGATTGTCTGCCAGCTTGAGACGCCGATGGAGACTGTTGGCCATGCCCTCAAACGCGGTCGCGAACTGGGCAAGACGGTGATCCTCAACCCGGCGCCGGCCAGCGGTCCGCTGCCTGAGGATTGGTACGCCGCCATCGATTACCTGATTCCCAACGAAAGCGAAGCCTCGGCCTTGAGTGGCGTGGTGGTGGATTCACTGGACAGCGCCAAGGTCGCCGCCACGCGCCTGATCAAGGCCGGTGCCGGTAAAGTCATCATTACCCTCGGCGCCGAGGGTGCATTGTTTGCCGATGGCCAGGGCTTTGAGCACTTGGTGGCGCCCAAGGTCAAGGCGGTCGATACGACCGCTGCCGGTGACACCTTCGTCGGTGGTTTTGCGGCGGCACTGGCTAACGGTAAAAGCGAGTCTGAGGCCATTCGTTTTGGCCAGGCGGCTGCTGCGCTGTCGGTCACCCGTGCCGGTGCGCAACCGTCCATTCCTACATTGCATGACGTCCAAGGTTTAGTGTCCTCATGAAAAAGACTCCCTTGCTTAATATCGCGCTGTCGCGGGTGATCGCATCCCTTGGCCACGGCGACATTCTGGTGATCGGTGATGCCGGCCTGCCGGTGCCGCCTGGCGTTGAGCTGATCGACCTGGCGCTGACCAAAGGCATCCCGGATTTCGTCAGCACCTTGCGCATTGTTCTCAGCGAAATGCAGGTGGAAAGCCATGTGCTGGCGGAAGAAATCCTGCTCAAGCAACCGCCGGCCCTGGCTGATCTCAATACCCTGACCGAACAGGCCGCCCTCGGCGAGCGCCGCCTGCTCAGTCATGAAGAGTTCAAGCAGCTCAGCCGCAAGGCGAGGGCGGTGGTGCGCACCGGTGAGTGCCAGCCTTACTGCAATATCGCGCTGGTCTCCGGCGTAACGTTCTAGAATTCCCAACGACAAGGAGTGCGTCATGCAACGTGGTACCCAAACCCTGCGACACCTTTTCCGGAGTGTGCTGCTTTTGTCCTTCCTAACTGCTGCAAGCGCCCACGCGGCGGAAAAAATCGACCTGATCATCGATACCGACCCCGGTGCGGACGATGTGGTGGCCTTGCTGTTCGCCATGGCTTCGCCCGATGAGCTGAACATCCGCGCGCTGACCACCGTTGCCGGTAACGTGCGCCTGGACAAGACCTCCCGCAATGCGCGCCTGGCTCGCGAGTGGGCAGGGCGCGAGGAAATTCCGGTATACGCCGGTGCACCAAAACCGATGCTGCGCACGCCGATCTACGCCGAAAACATCCACGGCAAGGAAGGCATCTCTGGCGTCACCGTGCATGAGCCGAAAAAAGGCCTGGCCGAAGGCAATGCCGTTGATTACCTGATCAAGACCCTGAGCACCGCCAAGCCACACAGCATCACCATCGCCATGCTCGGCCCGCAGACCAACCTGGCGCTGGCATTGACCCAGGCGCCGGAGATCACTCAAGGCATCAAGGAAGTGGTAGTGATGGGTGGCGCGCACTTCAACGGCGGCAATATCACGCCGGTGGCTGAGTTCAACCTGTTCGCGGATCCGATCGCGGCCGAGATCGTGCTCAAAAGTGGCGTCAAGCTGACTTACCTGCCATTGGACGTGACCCACAAGGTCCTGACCAGTGAAGCACGCCTGAAGCAAATCGCTGCGTTGAACAACAACGCGAGCAAGGTGGTGGGCGATATTCTCAATGAATACGTCAAAGGCGACATGGAGCACTACGGCATCCCGGGTGGCCCGGTGCATGACGCTACTGTCATTGCCTACCTGCTCAAGCCTTCGCTGTTCAGCGGCCGTGAAGTCAATGTGGTGGTGGACAGCCGTGAAGGCCCGACCTTTGGCCAGACCATCGTCGATTGGTACGACGGCCTGAAACAACCGAAGAACGCGTTCTGGGTTGAAAACGGCGATGCCCAAGGCTTCTTCGATCTGCTGACCGAGCGTCTTGGTCGCCTGAAGTAAGCGGTTTACCGGTCGGCGTTCGTCGGCCGGGTCTTATTCGCGCTCGGGGTCTGGTGCCCCCATGTGATCGGCCGGGTATTTCTCGAATACCTGGCCGATAAATGCCTGCGCGGCCTGAGTTCCCAGTTCCTTGACCAGCAGGTCGATACCGATGATTGCCAACTCCTCCGGGCTGCCCGGGCTATAGGAGCTTTGCCCTTGGGGCCACTTGGCTTTGATGTCGGCGTGGATCGTAACGATGGTCATGGGTGTCTCGCGAGGCTGGAAGGCGGTTGGTGCTGTCTTGCGAGTGGAGTTAACCATTTTGCGCGGCGTTTGGCACTGCTACTTAGGCATGAGGGGAGGGCTGTGCGACACTGTTCGCCTGTTTAATTGCCAGGGCAAACCGCGTGCAGATCGATTTGAACAACCCCGAGAACCTGACGCTGGAGGCTGTGAAACAGTTGCTGGCCTCCGCCAGTGACAACGTTCACACCCAATTGCGCGTCACCAAAGCCGGCATTGCCTACATCTCTTCGGGCGTGGTGGGCGGTGTTGATATCGACGGCCTGCTGTTTCGTCTCGAAACCTGGGCGGCGGGTTCCGGTTATGTCGGCAACGTCGCAGCCAGCGACGAGGTGTGGGTGATGCAGATTTTCAATGCGCTCAAGCAGAACTGGCCGACGCCGCCGTTTGATTACATCGACATCTACTGAGCGCGTTCATATCTGGTGACGATTGATTCGCTGGCGCCCAGCGCCGACTCAGGCAGACTGGCCAACGGCCAATTGTGACAATTCTGAAACCAATCGGCCAAACCGCGGTCGCACGGTCTCTGCCCATTTTTTCTTAAAGGAGGCTTCATGCCTTGGAAGCTCGCATCATTCGGTACTTTGTTGGCTGCGCTTGTCTTGACGGGTTGCAGCACCCCGGGTACCTCTGAGCCAGCCAAAGACACTGCCGTGACCGATGCTGGTCATAGCCGCTGTGAGGCGAAGGCTGCCGAGTTCGCAATCGGCCAGAAGGCTTCGCCACAACTGCTGGAACAGGCCCGTAGCCGCGCCGGTGCGCAGAACGCACGCATTCTCAAGCCAGACGACATGGTCACCCTGGAATACCGTTCCGATCGCCTGAACCTTAATACCGATGACAACCTGGTGATCAATCGCGTCAATTGCGGCTGATTGCTTCAGCGCTTTTCTCCAGGCCATAAAAAACCCCGTCACATGGACGGGGTTTTTTTAGTTCTGCGCGGAATTACTCTGCGCGAACCTGTGCAGCTTGCATACCCTTTTGGCCTTTCTCAGCCACGAAGGAAACGGTTTGGCCTTCTTTCAGGCTTTTGAAACCGTCGCTTTCGATAGCTTTGAAGTGTACGAACAGGTCGTCACCGCCACCTTGAGGAGTGATGAAGCCGAAGCCTTTTTCATCGTTGAACCATTTAACGGTGCCGGTTTGGCGATTAGACATGGTGTATCTCCAAGAAACATATATTTTCAGTAGTGCTGTGCTGCTCAGGCCAACTGGGCACACCGAGCTATCATAGTCGAAATGTTCGACTTGGGAGCCCCCCCAAGGCATTGTTTGCTAATCAATCGTGTTGTGTTTCATGCCTTGGTTGGCTAAAAGCCCCGAACTACGGGGCTTTTAGGCGAAATATCAGTTGGTAAAAAAAGCCGTAAAAGCTGCGTAATTTGTGAGAAATGGCAGTTTTCAGGGCGTTTTTTGGTCCTTTATCCGGTCTGGCGGGGTGTGAAAATTACTTTTTCTTCACGACTTTGCAGGACGAAATTGCCGCGACAGCTTTGTTCTTCAGCTCGGGGCTCGCGTTCTGATTGGTCATGAGCTCTTTGATCTCGGCACTGCTCAATTCGGCATTGATCTTGTCCGCGCCACATTCACAATGGTCTTTGGCGGTTTTGGCATCAACGCTTTGCTGGGCGGCTGAACTGCAATCCTTGATGAAGCTGTCCCGTGCACCGGCGGGCCAGTTCGACGGGGCTGCGGCGTGCGCACCCAGGGACATGAGGGTCAGGGATGCGGCAAGGGCGAAAGTCGAGGTAAAACGCATAATGAAATGCTCCTGGAGTCATGGACGAACGGTGATTCTCGGTGTGTTTGAGGCCCGCCGTACAGTTCAAGTTCACTTTTGCCCCTAAAAGCAGGGAATTTGCGTTTCGTTAATCGGCGCCGGCACCATGACCGTTCATCTGTGCTAGCATCTTTCGCTTGGCTATTTTCCGGCGCGCCTTATGCCGCCCCGCCAAGCTCTTTTTTGTTTAACTCCAGTCACTCTGGTTCGATTACCGGTTGGCCGAAAGGCTCCTGCCGCTGTAAGGCAGGCGTTCATTATTGAGCGGCCTGGTGTTGGATCTTGTACTGGCTCATCCCAACCCACGTGACCTTTGGTAGGGGTCACCACTAGGAGAGGAGGCGCCATGCCAACTATTACTCTTCCCGACGGCAGTCAACGTTCATTCGATCATTCGGTTTCCGTAGCCGAGGTCGCCGCATCCATTGGTGCCGGCCTGGCCAAGGCCACCGTGGCCGGCAAGGTCGACGGCAAGCTGGTTGACGCCAGCGACCTGATCACCGGCGATGCCAGCCTGCAAATCATCACGCCCAAGGATCAAGAGGGGCTGGAAATCATTCGCCACTCTTGTGCGCACCTGATTGGCCATGCGGTCAAGCAGCTGTACCCAACCGCGAAGATGGTCATCGGCCCGGTCATCGACGAAGGCTTCTATTACGACATCGCCTACGAGCGTCCTTTCACTCCGGACGACCTGGCGGCCATCGAGCAGCGCATGCACGCGCTGATCGAAAAAGATTACGACGTCATCAAGAAAGTCACTCCGCGTGCCGAAGTGATCGACGTGTTCACCGCCCGCGGCGAAGACTACAAGCTGCGCCTGGTGGAAGACATGCCGGACGAGCAGGCCATGGGCCTGTATTACCACGAAGAATACGTCGACATGTGCCGTGGCCCGCACGTGCCGAACACGCGCTTCCTCAAGTCGTTCAAGCTGACCAAGCTGTCCGGTGCCTACTGGCGCGGCGACGCGAAGAATGAACAACTGCAGCGGATCTACGGCACTGCCTGGGCTGACAAGAAGCAGCTGGCGGCCTACATCCAGCGCATCGAAGAAGCCGAAAAACGCGACCACCGCAAGATCGGCAAGCGCCTGAACCTGTTCCACCTCCAGGAAGAAGCGCCGGGCATGGTGTTCTGGCACCCGAACGGCTGGACCCTGTACCAAGTGCTTGAGCAGTACATGCGCAAGGTTCAGCGCGACAACGGCTACCTTGAGATCAAGACACCGCAAGTCGTTGACCGCAGCCTGTGGGAGAAATCCGGGCACTGGGCCAACTACGCCGACAACATGTTCACCACCCAGTCGGAAAACCGCGACTACGCCATCAAGCCGATGAACTGCCCGTGCCACGTACAGGTGTTCAACCAAGGCCTGAAGAGCTACCGCGAGTTGCCGTTGCGTCTGGCCGAGTTCGGTGCCTGCCACCGTAACGAGCCATCGGGTGCGCTGCACGGCATCATGCGTGTGCGTGGCTTCACTCAGGACGACGCCCACATCTTCTGCACTGAAGAGCAGATGCAGGCCGAATCCGCTGCGTTCATCAAGCTGACCATGGACGTTTATCGCGATTTCGGTTTCACCGAAGTCGAGATGAAGCTGTCCACTCGTCCGGAAAAACGCGTCGGTTCCGACGAACTGTGGGATCGCGCCGAAGCTGCACTGGCCGCCGCCCTTGATAGTGCGGGCCTCGCGTACGACCTGCAGCCAGGCGAAGGCGCGTTCTACGGTCCGAAGATCGAGTTCTCGCTGAAAGATTGCCTTGGTCGCGTCTGGCAGTGTGGTACCCTGCAGCTCGATTTTAACCTGCCGATCCGTCTGGGAGCCGAATACGTCTCCGAAGACAACAGCCGTAAACACCCGGTTATGCTGCACCGGGCGATCCTCGGTTCGTTCGAACGGTTCGTCGGGATCCTGATCGAGCACTACGAGGGTGCATTCCCTGCGTGGCTGGCTCCGACTCAGGCAGTGATCATGAATATCACTGATAAACAGGCAGATTTTGCCGCTGAAGTTGAAAAAACTCTCAATGAAAGCGGATTTCGTGCCAAGTCCGACTTGAGAAATGAAAAGATCGGCTTTAAAATCCGCGAGCATACTTTGCTCAAGGTTCCCTATCTTTTGGTTATCGGAGATCGGGAAGTCGAGATGCAGACTGTCGCTGTGCGTACTCGTGAAGGTGCTGACCTGGGCTCGATGCCCGTCGCCCAGTTCGCTGAGTTCCTCGCGCAAGCGGTTTCCCGGCGTGGTCGCCCAGATTCGGAGTAATTATTATTAAGCGTGAAATGAGACAAGATAAACGAGCTGCACCGAAAGCCCCGATCAACGAGAATATCTCGGCACGCGAGGTTCGGTTAATTGGCGCTGACGGCGAGCAGATTGGCATCGTCTCGATTGATGAAGCGCTTCGTATTGCTGAAGAGTCCAAATTGGACCTGGTGGAAATCTCCGCCGACGCAATCCCACCCGTTTGCCGGGTGATGGACTACGGCAAATCGATCTTCGAGAAGAAGAAGCAGGTTGCCGCAGCGAAGAAGAACCAGAAGCAGATTCAAGTAAAAGAAATCAAGTTTCGTCCAGGGACGGAGGAAGGGGATTACCAGGTAAAACTGCGCAACCTGGTACGTTTCCTGAGTGATGGGGACAGGGCCAAGGTATCCTTGCGATTCCGCGGCCGTGAGATGGCCCACCAGGAGCTGGGGATGGAACTCCTCAAGCGGGTTGAAGCTGACCTGCTCGAGTACGGTTCGGTCGAACAGCATCCTAAGATGGAAGGACGCCAGCTTATTATGGTCATCGCCCCGAAAAAGAAGAAGTAATCAATAGGGCACGGCAGGCCTTCTGATTATGTTTATCAACTGAATGCGGAGTACCGAACATGCCAAAGATGAAAACTAAAAGTGGTGCTGCTAAGCGGTTTCTGAAAACTGCTAACGGTATCAAGCACAAGCACGCTTTCAAGAGCCACATCCTGACTAAAATGTCGACCAAGCGTAAGCGTCAACTGCGCGGTAGCAGCTTGCTGCATCCGTCTGACGTCGCAAAAGTCGAGCGCATGCTGCGCCTTCGTTAATTTTAGTCAAGAATAGAGGAAGTAACTCATGGCTCGTGTAAAGCGTGGCGTCATGGCGCGTAAGCGCCACAAGAAAATTCTGAAACTTGCTAAAGGCTACTACGGCGCGCGTTCACGCGTATTCCGTGTTGCCAAGCAAGCGGTTATCAAGGCTGGCCAATACGCCTACCGTGACCGTCGTCAGAAAAAACGTCAGTTCCGCGCTCTGTGGATCGCTCGTATCAACGCTGGTGCACGTGTTAACGGTCTGTCCTACAGCCGTTTCATCGCTGGCCTGAAAAAAGCGTCCATCGAGATCGACCGTAAGGTTCTGGCTGATCTGGCAGTGAACGAAAAAGCGGCGTTTGCTGCGATTGTCGAGAAAGCTAAAGCCACCTTGGCTTAAGTACCCCCGACAGTCACCCTGGGTCGCTTCCGCGGCCCAAGGTGTTAAACGTCTTAAATAGGGGAAGAGCCTTCAAGCTCTTCCCCTATTTTGTATCTGGAGTCTGTACATGGAAAACCTGGATGCGCTGGTCTCTCAAGCACTAGAGGCTGTGCAAAGCGCAGAAGATATCAATGCCCTGGAGCAAATCCGGGTTCACTACCTTGGCAAAAAGGGTGAATTGACTCAGGTGATGAAGACCCTGGGGAATTTGCCGGCTGAAGAGCGTCCGCAAGTCGGTGCGCTGATCAACGTGGCCAAGGAGCGTGTTACAGAGGTTCTCAATGCGCGCAAGGCGTCGCTCGAGGAGGCCGATCTTGCGGCCAAGCTCGCCGCCGAGTCCATTGATGTAACCCTGCCTGGCCGTGGCCAGACCTCGGGCGGCCTGCATCCGATTACCCGGACTCTGGAACGTATCGAGCAGTTCTTCACCCACATCGGCTACGGCATTGCCGAAGGCCCTGAGGTCGAAGACGACTATCACAACTTCGAGGCGCTCAACATCCCAGGCCACCACCCGGCCCGGTCGATGCATGACACCTTCTATTTCAATGCGAACATGCTGCTGCGCACCCATACCTCGCCGGTACAGGTCCGCACCATGGAATCGCAGAAGCCGCCGATCCGCATCGTCTGCCCAGGCCGTGTGTACCGCAGCGACTCCGATATCACCCACTCGCCGATGTTCCACCAGGTCGAAGGCCTGCTGGTTGATCGCGACATCAACTTCGCCGACCTCAAAGGCACCATCGAAGAGTTCCTGCGGGTGTTCTTCGAGAAGGAACTGGCGGTGCGTTTCCGTCCCTCGTTCTTCCCGTTCACCGAGCCGTCCGCTGAAGTCGATATGGAATGCGTGATGTGCAGCGGTAAAGGCTGCCGCGTTTGCAAACAGACCGGCTGGCTGGAAGTGATGGGTTGCGGCATGGTTCACCCCAACGTGCTGCGCATGTCCGGGATCGACCCGGAAGAATTCTCGGGCTTTGCCTTCGGCATGGGCGTTGAGCGTCTGGCCATGCTGCGTTACGGCGTGAACGACTTGCGTCTGTTCTTCGACAACGACTTGCGGTTCCTCGCGCAATTTCGCTAGTCGTAACGGATCTTTAGGAGAGCAGGATGAAATTCAGTGAACAATGGCTGCGTGGCTGGGTAAGCCCGCAGGTAAGTCGCGACGAGCTGGTTGCTCGTCTGTCGATGGCCGGCCTTGAGGTCGATAGTGTGACGCCGGCTGCCGGTGTTTTCAGTGGCGTGGTAGTGGGCGAGGTGCTGAGCACCGAGCAACACCCGGACGCTGACAAATTGCGTGTGTGCCAGGTCAGCAATGGCGCGGAAACCTTCCAGGTCGTGTGCGGAGCGCCAAACGTGCGTCCGGGCCTGAAAATCCCGTTCGCGATGATCGGGGCCGAACTGCCAGGCGACTTCAAGATCAAGAAGGCCAAGCTGCGTGGCGTTGAGTCCAACGGCATGCTGTGCTCCCAGGCGGAGCTGCAGGTCGGCGAAGGCAATGATGGCCTGATGGAACTGCCGGCCGACGCGCCGGTGGGCCAGGACATCCGTGTTTACCTGGAACTGGAAGACGCCAGCATCGAGGTCGACCTGACCCCGAACCGCGGCGACTGCCTGTCCCTGGCGGGCCTGGCGCGTGAAGTCGGTGCGCTGTACGCCGCCACCGTCACCCGTCCGGTGGTTGCCGCCGTGCCTGCGGTGCACGACGAAGTGCGTTCGGTCGAAGTGCTGGCCCCTAACGCCTGCCCACGTTACCTGGGTCGTGTGATCCGTAACGTCGACCTGTCCAAGCCAACCCCGCTGTGGATGGTTGAGCGCCTGCGTCGTTCAGAAGTACGCAGCATCGACGCTGCCGTCGACATCACCAACTACGTGATGCTGGAACTGGGCCAACCGCTGCACGCCTTCGATCTCGCCGAAATCAATGGCGGCATCCGCGTACGCATGGCCGAAGAGGGCGAGAAGCTGGTGCTGCTCGACGGCCAGGAAGTCAGCCTGCGTGCCGACACCCTGGTGATCGCTGACCATTCCCGTGCCCTGGCGATTGCCGGCGTGATGGGTGGCGAGCACAGCGGTGTGTCCGCAACCACTCGCGACATCTTTCTCGAAAGCGCCTTCTTCGATCAGATCGCCATCGCTGGCAAGGCCCGTTCCTACGGCCTGCACACCGACGCCTCGCACCGCTACGAGCGTGGCGTGGACTGGCAATTGGCCCGTGAAGCCATGGAGCGCGCCACTGGCCTGCTGCTGGAAATCACTGGCGGCGAAGCCGGCCCGATCATCGAAACCGTCAGCGAGCAGCACCTGCCGTCGGTTGCACCGATCGTCCTGCGTGCCAAGGCCGTTGAGCAAGTGCTCGGCCTGGTGATCGACCCGGTTGAAATCGAGCGCCTGCTGTCGGCCCTCGGCCTCGGCATCTCTGCTGGTGAAGCAGGGCAGTGGCACGTAGAAGTGCCAAGCCATCGCTTCGATATCAGTCTGGAAGTCGACCTGATCGAAGAGCTGGCCCGCCTGTACGGCTACAACCGCCTGCCGGTTCGTTACCCGCAAGCGCGTCTGGCCCCGCAGCCGAAAGCTGAAGCCCGTGCACATCTGCCGGAACTGCGTCGCCTGCTGGTTGCCCGTGGTTATCAGGAAGCGGTGACCTACAGCTTCATCGATCCGAAGCAATTCGAACTGTTCAACCCGGGTGTCGAGCCGCTGTTGCTGGCTAACCCGATCTCCAACGACATGGCTGCCATGCGCTCGTCGCTGTGGCCGGGCTTGGTGAAAGCGCTTTCCCACAACCTGAACCGTCAGCAAGACCGCGTGCGCATGTTCGAAAGCGGCCTGCGTTTTGTCGGTCAACTGGATGGTCTGAAGCAAGAGCCGATGCTGGCTGGCGTAGTCTGCGGCAGTCGCCTGCCGGAAGGCTGGGCACAAGGTCGCGACACCGTCGACTTCTTCGACGTCAAGGCGGATGTGGAAGCCGTGTTGGGCTTTGCCGGTGCGCTGGATGTGTTCACGTTCACCCCCGGCAAACACCCTGCGTTGCATCCCGGCCAGACCGCACGTATCGAACGTGAAGGTCGCCTGGTGGGCTTCGTTGGCGCGATCCACCCTGAACTGTCGAAAACCTTGGGGCTGGACCGTCCAGTCTTCGTTTTTGAGCTAGTCTTGGCTGAAGTGGCCTCGGGCAAAATGCCTAAATTCAGCGAGTTGTCGCGTTTCCCTGAAGTACGGCGTGATCTGGCGCTGATTGCCGATCAAGGCGTTGGGGCCAGTGCTGTTCTGGACGTAATCCGTGAAAATGCAGGGGAATGGCTGACAGACCTCAGGCTATTTGACGTTTATCAGGGTAAAGGCATTGATCCGCATAGAAAAAGCCTTGCAGTTGGCTTGACCTGGCAGCATCCATCGCGCACTCTTAATGACGATGAGGTGAATACGACGACACAAAATATCCTCACCTCGCTCGAACAAAGGTTAAACGCCACGTTAAGGAAGTGACGTATGGGGGCTTTGACGAAAGCTGAGATGGCGGAACGTCTGTATGAAGAGCTGGGCCTGAACAAGCGCGAGGCCAAGGAATTGGTCGAGCTGTTCTTTGAAGAAATCAGGCACGCTCTTGAAGACAACGAACAGGTCAAATTGTCCGGTTTCGGCAATTTTGACCTGCGGGACAAACGCCAGCGGCCTGGCCGCAATCCAAAAACGGGAGAAGAAATCCCGATCACGGCTCGCCGTGTGGTCACCTTTCGTCCAGGGCAGAAGTTGAAGGCCCGAGTTGAGGCGTATGCTGGAACCAAGTCATAACGACGAACTGCCCGTCATCCCAGGCAAGCGCTACTTCACCATTGGTGAAGTCAGCGAGCTCTGTGCGGTAAAACCGCACGTGCTGCGCTATTGGGAGCAGGAGTTTCCTCAACTCAACCCCGTCAAACGCACCGGGAACCGTCGGTATTATCAGCGCCAGGATGTGCTGATGATCCGACAGATCCGTGCGTTGCTGTACGACCAGGGGTTCACCATCAGCGGCGCGCGCCAGCGTATGTCCGGTGATGAAGCCAAAGACGACACCACCCAATACAAGCAAATGATCCGCCAGATGATCTCCGAACTCGAAGATGTGCTGGTGGTTTTGAAGAAGTAATTCCGGCTTTTAAAATACTTCCACATTTCAAAAGCTTGCGGTATATTCCTGATCGCTTCGTTGCGAAGCGAACCCAGTAAAACGCCTAGTCGGGGCGTAGCGCAGTCCGGTAGCGCACTAGCATGGGGTGCTAGGGGTCGAGTGTTCGAATCACTCCGTCCCGACCATATAATTCAATGACTTAGCCCAAGCGGTAACGCTTGGGCTTTTTCATGCCTGCGAAATTACTCCCTCACCACAGCCCCATAACTCATTCCCCAAACCCAATAATAGCCTTTGTTTCCAGATACTCCTCAAACCCCTGCACGCCATACTCCCGACCATTGCCTGAGCGCTTGTAGCCACCAAACGGCGCCATCGGATTCCACGCCGGGTAGTTCAGGTGCACTTGCCCTGCACGAATACGCGACGCCACGGCACGTGCCTGCGTCAAGTCGTGGCCCTGAACGTGGGCGCCCAGGCCGTATACCGTGTCGTTGGCGATGGCGACGGCTTCATCCACCGTCTCATACGCAATGATGCACAGCACCGGGCCGAAGATTTCTTCCTGGGCAATGCGCATGGCGCTATTCACTTCGGAGAAAACCGTGGGGCGGGTATAGAACCCCTTGTCAAAACCCAGCACACGCCCAGGCCCACCGCACACCAGTTTCGCACCCTCGTCGAGGCCTGCTTGGATCATCGCCTGGACGCGATTGAACTGGGCTTCGTTGGCGATGGGGCCCAACTGCGTGTCTTCCGATTGCGGGTCGCCCACGATGAGCGCATTCGCGGTCGCCGCCGCCAGGGCTTCGACCTCGGCCAAGCGGTTTTTTGGCACGATCATGCGGGTCGGCGCGCTGCACGATTGCCCGACGTTGCGAAACGCGGACATCACGCCCAGCGGTACGGCCTTGGCGAAGTCGGCGTCGGGCAGCAGCACATTCGGCGACTTGCCCCCCAGTTCCTGGGTGACGCGTTTCACCGTTGGGGCTGCCGCTTGGGCGACCAGCGCACCTGCGCGGTTGGAGCCGGTGATTGAGATCATGTCGATATCCGGATGTGCCGCCATGGCTGCGCCGACCTGGGCACCGCTTCCATTGACCAGGTTGAACACCCCAGGCGGCAGGCCTGCGTCATGCACCAGTTGTGCGAACAGCAGGGCACTCAGCGGCGACAGTTCGCTGGGTTTCAAGACCACGGTGCAACCGGCAGCGATGGCCGGGGCGACTTTGGCGGTGATCTGATACAGCGGCCAGTTCCACGGCGTGATAAGACCGCAGACGCCTATGGGTTCGCGCTGGATGGCGGTACCGCCTTCCACCGTCTGGAAGCGATAGCGGGTGAGCAAATCACGGGCGACCCGAACGTGCTCTGCCGCCAGCGGCACCTGCATCGCCCGAGCGAAGCCGATGGCGGCGCCCATTTCCAGGGAGAGCGCCTGCGCAAGTTGCTCTTTGCGCTCAAGGATAAGTTCGTGGATTCTCCCAAGCACCAGCGCCCTGGACGCCGCGGGCGTTGCAGACCAACCGGCAAACGCCGCACGTGCTGCCGCGACGGCCCGATCCACATCCTCGGCAGACCCGCTTGCGACCTGTGCAACCACCTCCTCAGTGGCCGGATTCACCACCGGCAAACTGGCCGCAATGACCGGGGAAACCCAGCGCCCGTCGATATAAAACTGCTCAGACGGTTGCGTAACAATGCTGTGGCTGTTCGACGCGTATTTGGTCATTCAACTGGCTCCCTGGAGCGGCAATAGGCGCTGCGAACAGCAAGGCCCGGTGTCTGGCTAAGCTAGCAAAAGGTCCCAGCCCAAAGATGCCGTTATTCAACGTTGCAAGGGATAATCTGCTGAATCTGGCAGGCTGGCTTTGCGACCTAGCCGATTGCTTGCGTCACCAGCGCAAACTGGGTGATGCCGGCGCTTGATTGCGGGGGCACACCCAGGACCATTCGCGGCGCTTTGTCGACGCTTAGTAGCTCCAGGCTCTCCAGCCAGTCGGCCAAACCACAGGCGGTGGGAATGTCGAAGCGCACGAACTGACCCGGAATCAACCGCAGCAGGTGAGTGATCAACTGTCGGGCCTGTTCCTGATTGTGTGCAACGACAGGACCAATGATATGGCCCCGACCAAATCGGCGGAGCAGGGCGCAACCGTTGAGTTGCCCTTCGACCTCGATGCCAACCACGTGCTCGGCAGTGGGCAGCAGGTCGTTGAGTACCTCGGTGCGGTCCAGGCCGCTGCCGGCATTGGCCAGTTCGATCACCGTCGGGTAATCAGCCAGGCTCAATACGCGACAGTGGGCATGCCGGGTCAACGGCATGGGTGCCGGAGCTTGCGGTACGCCCTGATGTTGCTGAATGTGCGCAAAGTCGACGAAGCCCAGGCTGGTGTACAACGGCGCCCCTGACTCGGTTGCATTGAGGATTGGCGTACGCGGGGCCGTAGCATACAGGCACAGGTTCATCAGTTGGCGCCCGATGCCTTTGCCCTGGTGTTGCTCGCTCACAATCACCAGGCCGATGGAGGAATAAGCCCCCTGATGGCAGGCGAATGCCACGCCCACTAATTTGCCGTCATGTTCAGCGACAAAGCCTTCGGACGTGCGTTGCACCATCGCCCAATCTTCCTCGCGGTGAGGCCATTTCAGGTGCACGGACAGCGCGTGGGCGGCGGGCATGTCGGCGGCGGTGACTGTGCGATAAACGTAGGCGTGGCTCATATCAGTTTTCCTGTAGTGGAGGCGTTTGCAGGCACCGTAGAGGGTTGGGTAAACCGTCGGATATCGAAGGGGCTGATCAAGGTGCTGGTGCTGCCGGTGCTGATCAGCTCGGCCATGACATCCCCCACGCCGGGGCCAAGCTGGAAGCCGTGGCCACAGAAACCGAAGGCATAAAACAACCCGTCCACGCTGCCGCTCGGGCCCATCACCGGTAGGGAGTCCGGGGTGTAGCTCTCGATACCGCTCCACACGCGGATGATGTTCAGCTTTTCGGCCCCCGGTAACAGTCGCCGCATTTGGCGCATCTGGTTGAGCAGGCTTTCGGGTTTGAAAAACGCCCGTCGGTTGATCATGTCCGGCGTACAGCGGTTGCCGCCGCCGATGACGATGTTGCCGCGCGGGATCTGGCGGAAGTAGATCACCTCTTCCTTGATTTTGGTGAACACACCGATCACGGTCGGCAAGGCGTAGGGCACCGGTTCCGTGACCGACATCTGCGGGCCGTTGGGCTCCAGCGGCACCGGCTCACCAAAGCGCTCGGACAAGCGGGCAGCCCAGGCACCGGCGGTAATCAACAGTTGCTCGGCGACGAACAACTGCCCATCGGTGGTGGTGACATGGAATAAATCATTGACCTTTTCCACGTCGGCGACTTCGGTCTTTTCTTCAATTCGTGCCCCGAGACGCCGGGCTGCACGGGCAAACGCCGGCGCGGCGAGGCGCGGGTTGGCGTGACCATCGTGAGGCGCATAGGAGCCGCCTTTCACCTCCGGGCCGAGGAAACCAAAGCGCCGGTGCAGCTCGGCGCCGCGATAGATTTTCAAGTCCAGTTGCGCGGCTTCCGGCGCGGCGGCGTAGGCCTCAAGTTCAGCGATTTCATCTTCGCGATAGCACACGCGCATGTGGCCACTGGGGATGAACTCCAGGTCGTCATCGATCAGCTCGGGCAGGCGTTTCCACAACGCCCAGGAACGATTGGCCAGCTCCAGTTGCCCCAGGTAGCGGCCCTGGCGGCGCACGTTGCCGAAGTTCACACCGCTGGCGTACTGACCGATCTGGTCGCGTTCCAGCAGCGTGACCGAGCAGCCTCGCCGCCGCAGGAAAAACGCCGACGAGGCGCCCATGATGCCGCCCCCGATAATCAGCACCTGGCTTTTCGAACCTGGTTGATTACCAGCCATGGAGGCGGCTCCAGGTGTGCACGTCGCCTATGGCGTCCACGGCGTGATAGTCCGGGAACTGCGCGCCAGTGGCGCAGGCATGGTTGGGGAGAATGCGTAGCCGGCTACCGATGGGGAAGCGTGTAGCAACGTCGTCACTGGCGGTGGCGCCCAGGGTGACGATGCCATGTTCCTGGTTGGCGCCCGTGACCAGCGCGCCGTCGATCCAGTCGCCGGCTTCGGTACACACTTGGCCATAACCGAAGTCCTGGCGCTGGCGCTGTGTGCCACGGTCACGGCTCATGGCCATCCAGCCGGCGTCGGTGATGATCCAGCCTTTGTCCGGCTGATGGCCGATCACCGTGGTCAGTACGCTGAGTGTCAACTCGTCGGCCTGGCACACGCCAATGTTGCGCATCACCAGGTCAAAAAACACATACACGCCCGCCCGCACTTCGGTGACCCCGTCCAGGTTCAGGGCCGAGAGGGCCGTGGGGGTTGAGCCGATACTGACCTCGGAGCACGCCAGCCCGGTTTCGCGGATGGTGTGGGCGGCGCTTACGCAGAGGGCACGTTCCTGTTCGGCCAGCGCTTGCAGGGCTTCAAGGGTGTCCAGCTCGTAACTGGAGCCCGCGTGGGTCATCACCCCCCGCAGGCGCATACCGCCGTCGTTGAGGAGGTGCGCCACCTCAATCAGCACAGGGTCTTGGGCGGCCAGGCCTGAGCGATGGCCGTCGCAATCGATTTCGATCCATACGTCGAAGCGTTCGTCATGTCGCTGCGCGAATGCGACGATGGCGCGGGCGCCTGAGACGCTGTCGGTGAGCAGGCTCAAGTTGCAGCCTTTGCGCCGCAGGGCCAGGGCCTGAGGCAGCTTGCCCGGTGCGATGGCGACGGCGTAGAACACATCGCTGATGCCTGCGGTGAAACAATGTTCGGCTTCTTTGAGGGTGGAAACCGTGACGCCGCTGGCCCCAGCGTCAATCTGTGCCTGGATCACCGGCAAGCACTTGCTGGTTTTGATGTGCGGGCGCAAACGTACGCCAAGGGTGCCCATGCGCTGTTGCATACGCTGGATGTTGTGCTGCATTCGCGTAAGGTCGATGAGCGCGGCAGGCGTGTCTAGGGTGGAAATCTGCATGGACATGGCGGGACTCAAGTGGCTGGGTACACCCTGAACTCTACTCAGCTGTCCTTAACTTGTGGTTCAATCATGGCTAATCAATCATTAAGTAAAATTGAATGATTTCCATCGAAGACTTGCGGTTGGCCGTCACCCTTGCGCGCTCTGAATCACTGAGCGCTGCGGCCAGAGCCCTGAACGTCACCCCGCCGGCGCTCTCCATGCGCCTGCGTAAATTGGAGACGTTCCTGGGGCTGACCCTGGCCAATCGCGATGCCCGACGCCTCAGCCTTACGGCAGATGGCGAGCGGTTCTCGCGGGAAAGTGCGCTGCTGCTGGAGCAGCTTGAAGCACTGCCGGAGTCTTTCAGGCAACAGGATGAAACGCTGGTGGGCACCTTGAGGTTGGCGGCGCCATTTGGCTATGGTCGGCAGCGAGTCGCACCGCTGTTGGCACGTTTTGCCCGAATTCACCCACAGCTGTGCCTGCACCTGGATTTACGCGAGACCCCCTGGCCTGATCGTCATGACAGCGATGCGGTGATTCACATCGGCCATCTCAATGACAGCCTGTGGACAGCGCGGCCGCTCACGCCAAACGAGCGCTGGTTATGCGCGAGCCCAGCCTACCTGCAAGCGCACGGTGTGCCGTCATCACCGGATGAACTGGCGTCCCATCGCTGCATTTGCATTCGTGAAAATGATGAAGACGTCACGCTCTGGCACCTGCGTAAAGGGCAGGGCCGCAAGACGCTGCGCGTGGAGCCGGCGTTGCTGAGCAATGATGGAAGCGTTGCCCGGCGCTGGGCCGAGCAAGGCTTGGGGTTGGTGCTGCGTTCGCAGTGGGATGTCAGCGACGCCGTTGCCAGCGGCAGCTTGGTGCGCGTGTTGGCAGACTGGAGTTTTGACAGTGCGCCGATCATCCTCCTGGTGCCGTCGCGCAAGCTTCGCAGCCCGCGCGTCCAGGCATTGGTGGCGTTTATGGAAGAGGCGCTGAAAGCCTGATCTGCGCCTTATTTCACGGCGTAGACCTTGCGTACATACACCGTGCTATTCCAGGCACACGGCGCACCTTTGGCCACGAATACCGTGTCGCCACGGTTAACCGTCACCGCAACTCCCTCGTCGCCTTGCAGCGTGACGCTGCCTTCGAGCAGGTGCATCAATTCATGCAGTTTGTGCGGGCGGCCGTGGCGGGCGTAGGGCGTCGAGTCCCAGATGCCGATGCGCAACTCAGTGACCTCATCATCGAACAGGTTGAACGCGCGGCACTGCGGGGGAGGGCCGATCAGGATCTGTGGCTCGGGCGCGGCGGAGGGATTGAGCAGGGTATGCCGGGCGAGCAAGGTCAGGCCCGGGCGCGCCGGAGCATCGGCTTGGTCGACGGCGCAGAACGCCCATTGGCTGCCTGCGCTCGCCTGCACCGTCAGGCGTGTGCCACGACCGATCACGGCGCTGCTGCCGACCCCCAGCTCCAATGTCTGTTCTGCACTGTCCAGCACCACATGGCCTGCGTGCACCACCAGTGTTTCGCTGTGGGGGAAGTCTTCGATCACGGCTTCGCCGCTAAATGTCACCAGCCCTGCGGACACGCCATCATCGCCCAGCCAGGCGAGTTGGCGGGTGTCGCCGAAAGGGTCCAGCGCGCTCAAGGCGCCGGTATTGAAAGACGTGGCAACGCGGCTGCCGTCGGCGCGAGCCAACAGCAGGATACGGGGAGAGGACATGGGCAATGCTCCGGAAGGAAAGTCAGCCGATCGCCTGGGTGATCAGGGCAAAGGGGTGTACGCCTTGGCTGGCCCGGGGCGGTGTGCCCAGGGCCATCTGCGCGACGGTGTCGATGTTCTTCAGCCCGGCGAGTTCCAGCCAGTCGCTGAGGCCGCAGGCGACGGGAATGTCGATGCGGACAAAGGCATCCGGCACCTGGGCCAGCAGTACCGCGATCAAGTGCTTGGCCTGATCGATGTTTTCGGCAACCACCGGGCCAATGCAGCGCCCACGACCAAACGGCCGCAGCAGGGCGAAGCCGCGTAGTTGGCCGTCGCGCTCGATGCCCACCGCGTGTTCCACCTGCAGGTCGCGCAGTACTTCGCGGCGGTCCAGGCCACTGGCGGCTTTGGCCAGCGCGAGCAGGCTGGGGTGGTCGTCGGCGTGCAGGGCGCGGCAGGTTTCGCCATCGGCCAACTGCGCCAGGGCGGGCACCAACGCTTGGCCCTGATGCTGCTGCACCCGCCCAAATTCGACGAACCCTTGGCTGGTATACAGCGGGGCGCCGGCGAGGGTGGCGTTGAGGACCGGCGTGCGCGCATCGCACGCGGCGAGGGCTTTTTCCATCAAGCGACGGCCGATGCCCTGGCCCTGGTAGTCATTGCTGACGATCACCAGGCCGATGGTGGCGTAGTCGCCCTGGGGGCAGGTGAAGGCGCTGCCGATCAGGCGCTCGCCATCCATCACCACGAAACCGTCGCTGACACGTTGCAACATGGCCCAGTCTTCCAGGCGGTGAGGCCATTTGAGTTGCACCGACAAGGCATGGGCGGCCGGCAAATCGGCCGCGGTCATCGGGCGGTATACATAAGCAGGGTGTGGCAGGGCGGACATGGCGAGCCTCCATAGAGCGTTTTGTGCAGCACGAGGATGCTTGTATCCCACCTGTTTTAGAGGCTGGCAAGTGGGGCGGGAATATTCGGTAGATTCCTTGGGCAGTGTGTTGCGCGGCCACAGTTACTACTTAATTGGGGTGGGGGTGCAGCAGCAAATGCCAAGGCGCTTTTCCGCGTACATCTTCCTTGCGCGGTCACGGCAATGTACGCAATCCCAACCAGCCACACTTTCTGCCGCCCTCACCCCCGTCCTTAAGCCTTTCTGCCCCTGAAAGCCCCCATAAAGCGCACAAACACAGGCCCTGCCCAAGCCTGGCGCGCACCGCAAAGTCTGCTGAGCCCGGCCACCAAAACGGTGGTTTGTATTGAGCGAAGGTCTTTTTAGACGGCATATGCTGATTTCACAGTGGTGTAATGAACCTGTGCTGCAACGAGGCGTACGCGCCGCCAGGGCAGTGAACGCTTGTCACACTCAACGAACTTCAGGACCGCACTCCATGAGCTTTCTTCGTCCCAAATTCATTACGTTCGACTGCTACGGTACGCTGACCAACTTTCATATGGGCACCATGACCCGCGAGCTCTTCGCCGATCGCATCACCCCTGAGCAGATGGACCAATTCGTCAAGGACTTCTCCGCCTACCGCCTCGACCAGGTCATGGGCGACTGGCGCCCCTACGACGAAATTCTCAAGACCGCCCTGGCCCGTACCTGCAAGCGCTGGGGGATCGAGTATCGCGAGGAAGGCCAGCTGTATTACGACGCCGTGCCGACCTGGGGACCCCACGCGGACGTGCCGGCCGGTCTGTCGAAGATCGCCGACAAGATTCCCCTGGTGATCTTCTCCAATGCCAGCGACAGTCAGATCATGTCCAACGTCGACAAGCTCGGCGCGCCGTTCCACAAAGTATTCACTGCCGAACAGGCCCAGGCCTACAAGCCGCGCCTGGCCGCCTTCGAATTCATGCTCGACAACCTGGGTTGCGGCCCGGACGACATCTTGCATGTGTCTTCCAGCTTCCGTTATGACCTGATGCCGGCCCATGACATGAAGATCAAAAACAAGGCGTTTGTTGCCCGTGGCCACGAAGTGCCAGGCAATGCGTTTTACGGTTACCAGCAGATCACCGATATTGGTGGGCTGCCAGCGTTGGTCGGTCTGTAACAGCACACCAAGGGGTAAAGCATGGGCAGTGAATCCTATTGGCTAGACACCGCACCGGCATTTACCGGTGCCCATCCGGGCGGCTTGCCCAAGCAGGTCGATGTTGCAGTGGTCGGCGGTGGGTTCACTGGCCTTGCGGCGGCGCGGGCGTTGGCGCTCAAGGGCGCCAGCGTAGTGGTATTGGACGCCGGGCGAGTGATCGGGGAAGCCTCGGGCCGCAACGGTGGGCAGTGCAACACCGGGGTGGCTCAGGACTACGCCGGTTTGCACGCCAGCCTCGGCGCCGATAAGGCCCGCGCTTATTACCAGGCCTATGAAAGTGCGGTGCACTCCGTGGTTTCGCTGGTCGAGCAGGAAAACATCGCCTGCGACCTGGTGCGCAACGGCAAGCTCAAGCTGGCGGCCAAGCCCCTGCATTACGAAGGCCTGGCCCGCACCTGTGAGCTGATCCGCCGGGAGGTGGACGCCGACGTCGAATTGCTCACCGCCGAGCAGACCCTCGCCGAAGTCAACTCGACCCAGTTCCACGGCGGCTTGCTGCAACGCAACGGCGTGCAGATGCATGTCGGTCGCTTCGGGGTTGGCCTGGCCGAGGCGGCCGCGCGGCGTGGCGCGATGATCTACGAGCACACTGCCGTCAAGGACTGGAAGGCCCAGGCCGGCGGCTATCAGGTCAACACCGCCAAAGGCTCGCTGCACGCCGGACAAGTGTTGCTGGCCACTGGCGCCTGCCAGCATGGCGACCTCGGCTGGTACCGCCGGCGCATTGTGCCGGTGGGCAGTTTTGTCATCGCCACCGAGGTCTTGCCCCAAGCGCTGATCGATCAGTTGCTGCCGCTGCGCCGCGCCTATGTGACCAGCCGCATGATCGGCAACTACTTTCGCCTGACGCCGGACAACCGCCTGCTGTTTGGCGGGCGTGCACGGTTTGCCATGTCTGACAGCGTCTCCGACGCCAAGAGCGGCAAGGTGCTGCAGGCGGCGATGCTGAATATGTTCCCGCAGTTGGCGCACGTGAAGATCGACTACTGCTGGGGCGGCCTGGTGGACATGACGTCCGACCGCCTGCCCCGCGCCGGCCAGCATGGCGGCGTGTTCCATTCCATGGGCTACAGCGGCCATGGCGTGCAGATGTCGGTGCACATGGGCCAGGTCATGGCCGACGTCATGGCGGGCAACACGGCGGCCAACCCGTGGCGTGAACTGGAGTGGCCGGCGATTCCCGGGCATTTCGGCAAACCCTGGTTCCTGCCGTTCGTGGGCGCCTATTACCGTTTCCAGGACTATTTGCACTGAGTTGCCGTTGTTGCGTCACCGTCGTTTGCGTTTCCAGGACGCTCCGGACATCCGTGAGCACTCGATTCTCCCGATTATCGACAGGTAGCCTTGCTATGACTGACAACAAAAACACACCCGAGCTCATTTCCGGCCAGGAAAGCCTGCGGGTGTTCGAAAGTCTCAACCGTGGCATGTCACGCCGTAACGCTTTGCAAATGCTGGGCGTTGCCGGTGTGGCCGCAGCCGGTGCGGGCAGCCTGTTCGGCAGTGCCGGCAAGTTGTTCGCCGATGAAGCTGCCGTTGAGGGCAAAGGCAAACCCGGTGGCAAGATCCGTGTCGCCGGCATGTCCAGCTCCACCGCCGACACGCTCGACCCGGCCAAGGGCGCGCTGTCCACCGACTATGCACGCCACTACATGTTCTACAACGGCCTGACCCGTTTCGATAAGCACCTGGTGCCGCAACTGGAACTGGCTGAACGCATCGACAATACCGATGCCACGGTATGGACCATCACCCTGCGCAAAGACGTGACCTTTCACAACGGCAAGGCCCTGACGGCCGCCGACGTGGTGTTCTCCCTGAACCGCCACAAAGACCCGCTGACCGGCTCCAAAGTCATGCCGCTGATGGAGCAGTTCGCCGAGATCAAGGCCAGCGGGCCGAACGAGGTGCAAATTCGCCTTAGCGCGCCCAACGCCGAGTTGCCGTCGATCCTCGCTGTGTCGCACTTGCTGATCGTTCCCGAGGGCACCACCGATTTCAACAAAGGCATCGGCACCGGCCCGTTCACTGTCGGTGAGTTCAAACCGGGTGTGCGCTCGATTGCCGTGCGCAACAAGAACTACTGGAAACCGGGCTTGCCGTACCTCGACGAGATCGAGTTCATTGCCATCGCCGACGAGCCATCGCGGGTCAACGCGCTGCTGTCGGGCGACGTGCACATGATCAACGAGGTCAACCCGCGCTCCACCACGCGCATTGCCGCGAGTGCCAAACACCGGGTCGTGGATGCGCCGTCGGGCAACTACACTGACTTGATCATTCGCCAGGACCAGTTACCCGGCAAAAGCCCGGAATTCACCCAGGCCATGAAGCTGCTGCTCGACCGTGAGCAGGTCAAGTCTGCGGTGTTCCGGGGATTTGCCGTGGTCGGCAACGACCACCCGATTGCGCCGGGTTCACGTTACTTCAACGCCGATCTGCCGCAGACGGTCTACGACCCGGAAAAAGCCAGGTTCCTGCTGAAGAAAGCCGGCATGGAAAGCATCACTATGCCGGTCATGGCGTCGCCTGCCGCCACCGGTTCGGTGGACATCGCCGTGCTGTTGCAGCAATCGGCGAAACAGGCCGGGCTCAAGCTGGATGTGAACCGCCTGCCGAGCGACGGCTACTGGTCCAACCACTGGATGAAGCACCCGTTGAGCTTCGGCAACATCAACCCTCGGCCGAATGCCGACGTGATGTTCTCGCAGTTCTTCCAGTCCAAGGCGCCGTGGAACGAGTCCGGCTGGCAGAACGATCAGTTCGACCAGCTGTTGATGCTGGCCCGTGGCGAAACCGATGACGCCAAGCGCGCCAAAATGTATGGCGACATGCAGACCCTGGTGCACGACCACTGCGGTATCGGTGTGCCGGTATTTATCAGCAACATCGACGGTGTCGACCAGCGCATCAAAGGCTACGGCACCAACCCGCTGGGCGGTTTCATGGGCTACATGTTTGCCGAGCAGGTGTGGTTGGACGCGTGAGGAGGGCGGTGCGATGAATAGCAATACACTGTGGTTGATCGCCCGGCGTTTCGGCGCCGGGGCCGTGACCTTGTTGATCGTGTCCATGGTCGTGTTTGCGATCACGGCGGTGCTGCCGGGGGACGCGGCGCAGCAATCCCTCGGCCAGTTCGCGACCCCTGAGCAGGTGGCGGCACTGCGCCTGAAGCTGGGGCTGGACCAGCCCGGTGTGTTGCGTTACCTGCACTGGTTGATGAGCCTGCTCACCGGCGACCTGGGCGTGTCGGTGTCCAACGCCATGCCGGTGGGTGAACTGATGGCGGGCCGGGTGCCCAACACCCTGATGCTGGCGGGCGCCACGGCGCTGGTCTCGGTGCCGGTGGCACTGGTATTGGGGATTGGCTCGGCGATGGGCCGGGGCGGGCGCATCGACAGCTGCCTGAGCTTTATTACCCTGGCGATGGTCGCGGTGCCGGAGTTTCTGGTGGCAACCCTGGCGGTGCTGATTTTCGCGGTCAACCTCGGCTGGTTGTCGGCGCTGTCTTACGCCAGCGACATCACCTCGCCGCTGCAATTCATGCGCACCTATGCCTTGCCGGTGATGACGCTGTGCTGCGTGATCGTCGCGCAAATGGCGCGCATGACCCGCGCCGCCGTGATCGACCAACTCGACAGCCCCTACGTGGAAATGGCCCGCCTCAAAGGCGTCAGTCCGATTCGCATTGTGCTGCGCCATGCCTTGCCCAATGCCATCGGGCCGATTGCCAATGCCATCGCCCTGAGCCTGTCCTACCTGTTGGGCGGGGTGGTGATCGTCGAAACCATCTTCAATTATCCCGGCATCGCCAGCTTGATGGTCGATGCCGTGACCAACCGTGACATGGCGCTGGTGCAGGCGTGCACCATGTTGTTCTGCGCGGCCTACCTGGCGTTGGTGCTGATCGCCGACCTGTGCGCAATCCTGTCCAATCCGAGGCTGAGAAACCAATGAACCCGATCATTGCGAAATCCAAGCCTGTGTCCTCTGCGCTGGCCCTCGCCAAGGTTTCCAGCGGCCCGTCCTGGCTGGGGCTGGTGGGCGCCGTGGTGTGCGTCATCTGGTTGCTGGTGGCGCTGTTCGGCCCCTGGCTGGCACCACACCCGGTGGGTGAAGTGGTGTCCGACAACATCTTCGAAGGCTTCAGCCTCACTCATCCGTTCGGCACCGATTACCTGGGCCGCGACATGCTTAGCCGGGTATTGGTGGGCGCGCGATTCACCGTCGGGCTGGCGCTGGTGGCGGCGTTGTTGGCCAGCACCTTCGGCACCGGGTGTGCGCTGCTCTCCGTGGTCTCGCCCAAGTGGCTGGACGAGATCATCAGCCGCATCATGGATGCCTTTATCTCGATCCCAAGCAAAATGCTTGCGCTGATCATGGTCTCGGCGTTTGGCTCGTCAGTGACGCTGCTGATCTGCACGGCGGTTATCAGTTACATCCCGGGCTCGTTCCGCGTTGCCCGCAGCATGGCGGTGAATATCGAGGCCCTGGAGTACGTGCAGGTTGCGCGCACTCGCGGCGAAGGCCGGTTGTACGTGGCGTGCATGGAAATCCTGCCGAATATGCTCAACCCGGTATTGACTGACCTGGGCCTGCGTTTCGGCTACATCGTGCTGTTGCTCAGCGGCATGAGTTTTCTCGGCCTCGGCGTGCAACCGCCAGACGCCGACCTCGGCTCGCTGGTGCGCGAAAACATCGGCGGCCTCAATCAGGGCGCGCTGGCCATCATTATTCCGGCGCTGGCCATTGGCACACTGACCATCGGTGTGAATCTGCTGATCGACTACCTGTCATCACGCCGTAGTCGACGCACGGGAGGCCATTGAAATGACCCAATTGATTCGCGTCGAAGACCTGCGCGTGGTGGCCTGCGGTGAGCAGGGCGAGGTAGAAATCGTCAAAGGCGTGAGCTTTGCCCTGGAAAAAGGCGAAGTGCTGGCGTTGATCGGCGAGTCCGGCTCGGGCAAGACCACCATCGCCCTGGCCTTGCTCGGGTATGCACGGCGCGGCTGTCGTTTGTCTGGCGGGGTGGTGCAGGTCGGTGAACACGACATGCTCGCCTTGAGCGAAAAACAGCTGCAGGGCCTGCGCGGCAATCGCGTGTCCTATATCGCCCAAAGCGCCGCAGCGGCTTTCAACCCGGCCAAAAAGCTCATCGACCAAGTGGTGGAAGGTGCATTGATCCATGGCCTGGGCACCCGGGTCGAGCTGGAAGCCAAGGCCATCGGCTTGTTTCGCGACCTGGCCCTGCCCAATCCCGAACGCATTGGCCGGCGCTACCCGCACCAAGTCTCCGGCGGGCAACTGCAACGGGTGATGGCAGCGATGGCGCTGATCAGCGACCCGGTGCTGGTGGTGCTCGACGAGCCGACCACGGCGCTGGACGTGACCACCCAGATCGATGTGCTGCGCGCCTTCAAACGCGTGGTGCGCGAGCGCGGCGCCACGGCCGTTTACGTGTCCCATGACTTGGCGGTGGTCGCGCAAATGGCCGACCAGATCGTAGTGCTCAATGGCGGGCAGATTCTCGAGCAAAGCGCCACGGCGCCGCTGCTCAAGGCGCCGACCCACGAGTACACCCGCAGCCTGCTGGCTGCTGCGCGGCCAGACACCACCATTCGCCCGCCCAGCGGGATTGCCGAAGACGTGCCACTGCTGACCATCAGCGGCCTCACCGCCGGTTACGGCAACAAAAACATGCACGGCATGCCGTCGATTCGGGTGCTCGAAGACATCGATCTCACGGTGCGCCGTGGCCAGGCCATCGGCGTGATCGGCGAGTCGGGCTCCGGAAAGTCCACGTTGGCGCGGGTAGTGGCCGGGCTGTTGACCCCGGCCCTCGGCGGCCTGACCTTCGACGGGCAACCCTTGGGCGGCAGCCTCGCCGAGCGTAGCCCGGAGCAGTTTCGCCGTATCCAGATGGTGTTCCAGAACGCCGACACTGCGCTCAACCCGATGCACAGCGTGGCGGCCATCCTCAGCCGTCCGCTGAAGATGTATTTCGGCCTCAAGGGCGCTGCCTTGACGGCGCGCGTCGGTGAGTTGCTGGACCTGGTGCGCCTGCCGCGCTCCCTCGCCGAACGTCGTCCCAACGAGCTGTCCGGCGGGCAAAAGCAGCGGGTCAACCTGGCCCGCGCGCTGGCGGCCAAGCCCGACCTGATCCTGTGCGATGAAGTCACCTCGGCCCTCGACACGGTGGTGGGCGCGGCGATCCTCGAACTGCTGCGCGACCTGCGCCAGCAACTGGGGGTGTCGTACCTGTTTATCAGCCATGACATCTCCACCGTGCGCGCGTTGTGCGATGACATTGTGGTGATGTACAGCGGCCACAAGGTGCAGGCCGGCAGCCGTCAGTCGTTTGCCGAGCCACCGTTTCACCCTTACACCGACCTGCTGATTCACTCGGTGCCCGAGTTGCGTCAGGGCTGGCTGGAAACCTGCGACACCGCGTGCGAAACGCTGCCGGTGATTGGCGAGCGGGCCAACGTGCCGGAACTGTGCACCTTCCTCAATCGCTGCCCGGTACGCGTCGACGGCCTGTGCAACCGTACTGCGCCGAGTCGCCGAGCCCTCGACAACGGCGGTGAAATCCTTTGCCACCACGACAGCGCCCAGTTGCTGAATACCCAGCGGGGCGTCACCACCACCAGCTTGGGAGCCTATGCATGAAGGGGCGTTTTGTGAGGTTGGCCGAACAGGGCCGGCCGACGGTCAGCCTGACCGTGGATGGTGCAGTCATCGAGGCCTTGCAGGGCGACACCCTGATGGTCGCGCTGTTGACCCAGGGCAACGCGCTGCGCCAGTCGGAATTCGACAGCGGGCGCCGCGCCGGTTTCTGCCTGATGGGCGCGTGCCAGGACTGCTGGGTATGGACCCGCAGCGGCGAACGCCTGCGAGCCTGCTCCAATGAAGTCCGTGACGGGCTGGACATCGTTACCACACAACCGGAGGCGACATGGCCACTGCACGGGTAGTTATTGTGGGCGCCGGGCCGGCGGGCGTGCGCTGCGCCGAAACCTTGCTGGCGGCCGGGATCAAGCCGATCCTGATTGATGAAAACCGCCGCGACGGTGGGCAGATCTACCGCCGTCAGCCCGACGGCTTCACCCGGGACTACACCACCCTGTACGGCAGCGAAGCCGCCAAGGCCCAGCACCTGCACCAGAGTTTTGATCGCCTGCGCGGCGCCATTGACTACCGCCCCGACACCCTGGTGTGGAACCTGACGCCTGGGCAACTGTGTTGTGTGAGCCAGGGGCACCACAGCACCGTGGATTACGATGCGCTGATCCTCTGCACCGGCGCCACCGACCGCTTGATGCCCATCGAAGGCTGGCAACTGGCGGGCACCTACAGCCTGGGCGGGGCGCAGATCGCTTTGAAAAACCAGGCCGTGTCCATCGGCCATCGCGTGGTGTTCATGGGCAGCGGGCCGTTGCTGTACCTGGTCGCCAGCCAATACGTCAAGGCCGGCGCCGAAGTGGCTGCGGTGCTCGATACGTCTCCCTTTAGCCTGCGCCTGAAGGCCCTGCCCAAACTGCTGGCGCGGCCGGGCTTGCTGTTTACCGGGATCAAGCTGCTGGCCCAACTGTACCGCGCCAAGGTGGCGGTGCACTTGGGGATCAAGCCGCTGCAAGTCATGGGCGACGCGGCCAATGGTGTGATGGGCGTGCGGTTCACCACGGGCAGTGGGCGGGTGGCTACGGTGCAGGCCGATGCCGTTGCGCTGGGCTATCACCTGCGACCGGAAACCCAGTTGGGCGACCTGGCTGGCTGCACCATGGCGTTCGACCACGCCTCCAGCCAATGGTGGTTGGCCACCGACGACGCCGGACGTACCTCGGTGAAAGGCGTGTATGCGGCCGGTGACGGTTCGAAGATTCGCGGCGCGGATGCCGCCGAACACGCCGGGCGCCTGGTGGCGTTGGCGCTGCTTGAAGATCTGCAGCAACCGGTGAACGCCGCGCTGCGTGATGAGCAACAGCAGGCCTTGGCGTTGATGGATCAGTTTCGCCTTGGCCTGGCCCAGGCGTTCCCCTGGCCCAGCGAACAGGCCAAGGCCCTGCCGGACAGCGCCATCGTGTGCCGCTGCGAGATGATCAGCGCCGGCGAGTTGCGCCGCACGGTGAAAGAGAAGGGCGCCTGCGAGGTCAATCGCGCCAAGGCGTTCAGCCGCGTGGGCATGGGCCGTTGCCAGGGGCGTTATTGCTCCCAGGCCGGGGCAGAAGTGATCGCCGCCGCTGCCGGTGTGCCGGTCCAGGAGGTCGGTCGTCAGCGCGGCCAGGCGCCAGTCAAACCCTTGTCGATGCTGATTACCGAGGAGGTATCGCCATGAGCGTTCAAAAAGCCGATGTGGTGATTGTCGGCGGTGGTGTGATGGGCTCGGCGACCGCGTTTTTTCTGCGTCGTCGCGGGCTGTCGGTGATCCTGCTGGAGCGCGACCAGATCGGCCAGTACGCCAGTGGCGTCAACTTCGGCAACGTGCGCCGGCAAGGGCGCTTCCTTGGTCAACTGGCCCTGGCCAACCGCTCCTGGGCGCTGTGGAAGCGCCTGCCGGAACTGATCGATGACGACCTGGAGTTCATCCCCAGCGGCCACATGCGCGTGTGTTACCGCGAAGATGAAATCGCCGAGCTGGAAGCCTATGCGGCCGCGCCGGAAGCTGAACAGCTGGACCTGAAGATTTATCGCGGTGCCGAGCTGCATCGACGTTTCGGCTTCCTCGGCCCCGACGTCAAGGGCGGCTCCTATGCGCCTCACGATGGCCACGCCAACCCGCGTCTGGCCGCGCCGGCGTTTGCTCGCGCAGCGCGGCGCCTGGGGGCGCAGATTGAAGAGCGCACTGAAGTCGCCGAGGTGCAGAAGGTCGGCGCTGACTTTCAGATCACCACCACCGATGGCCGCCAGTTCCACGCCGCGCAACTGTTGATCACCGCCGGCGCCTGGGGCCAGAAACTCTCGGCGCAGTTCGGCGAACCGGTACCGCTGGACACCCACGGCCCGCAAATGGCGGTGACTGAGCCGGTGCCTTATGCGCTGCCGACGGTTATTGGCGTGTACACCAAAATTCCTGAAGAAGTGATCTACTTCCGCCAGATTCCCCGGGGCAATATCGTCATCGGCGGCGGTTACCGGAGCAAGCCAGACATGCTCAACCGCCGCGCCTATGTGGAACCGCGCAGCATCCTCAACCAGGTCAGCCAGATGCGCCGCCTGCTGCCGGGCGTGGGTAACCTGAATATCATCCGCGTGTGGAGTGGCATCGAAGGCTACCTGCCGGACTCGCTGCCGGTGATGGGCGCCAGCGGCACCGTCGACGGCCTGTTTTATGCGTTCGGTTTTTGCGGCCACGGCTTCCAGCTCGGCCCGGGCGTCGGTGATGTGATGGCCGAACTGCTGAGCACCGGGAGCACCAGTACCCCGATCGAACCGTTTTGCATCACCCGCTTCGCCCCACCTGCCGAGCAACGGAGCCAGGCCTCATGAAACCCCGCGTTCTCGAGATTCTCAAACAACTGATGGCCTTCGACACCGTGTCGTCGGAATCCAACCTTGCCCTGATCGACTACGTGCGTGACCTGCTGCTGACCAAAGGCATCGAGTCGCTGATCGTCAAAGACCAGAGCGGCAAGAAGGCCAATCTGTTCGCCAGCACCGGGCCCAAGGAGCAGCCAGGGGTGTTGCTGTCCGGGCACACCGACGTGGTGCCGGCGGCGGGGCAGGCCTGGACCTTTCCCGCCTTCGCCGCCACCGTGCAGGATGGGCGTATCTATGGGCGCGGCAGTTGCGACATGAAGGGCTTTATCGCCCTGGCCATCGACGCGATGCTGGATGCCGCCGACCACAGCCTGAACCGCCCGCTGCAACTGGCGCTGTCCCATGACGAAGAGATCGGTTGCGTCGGTGTGCGCCGCTTGCTCGACGTGCTGCACCTGGCGCCGGTGCGGCCGTTTCTGTGCGTGATCGGAGAGCCGACCAATATGCAGTTCGTGCTGGGCCACAAGGGCAAGGGCTCTTACCGCACGTATTGCCGGGGCCAGGAGGCCCATTCGTCCCTGGCGCCACGCTCGGTCAATGCGATTCATGTGGCGTGCGACTTTATCGCTGCCCTGCGCCAGAGCCAGCAGCAACTGCAACACCACGGCGCACAGGACAGCGACTACGACGTGCCCTACAGCACCGTGCATGTGGGGCAGATCGTCGGCGGCAAGGCGCTGAATATCGTGCCTAACCTGTGCACCCTGGATTTTGAAGTACGCAACCTGCCCGCCGACGATCTGGACCAGTTCCTGGAGCAGATGCGCGAGCGCGCTGAAGTGATCGTGCGCGAGGCACAGAAGTTGTCCAGCGTGACGGCCATCGAGATCGAGACCATCAACGTCTATCCCGGCCTCGACACGCACCCAAGCGTCGAGGCGGTGCGCTTTCTCAAGCAATTCGCCGCGCCGGGCACAGGCACCTCCAAGGTCTCGTTCGGCACCGAGGGCGGCCTGTTCAAGCAGCGCCTGGACGTGCCGGTGGTGGTGTGCGGGCCGGGTTCTATCGAGCAGGCGCACAAGCCCGACGAGTTTATCGAGATCAGCCAGATGGACGCCGGCGAGCGCTTTTTGCAAGGCTTGCTCGGTTCGCTGAGGGCCTAGCAGAGCCTGCCGTCCTGGGCGCAATTTCAGCACGGCACGCTGCTTTAATCGCGCTTTCGGCATCCTCGTTTGCGGCACCTCCCTAGACTGGAGCGTGTCTCGGATCAGGACTCGACCATGCTCAAGAATCGCTTGCAAGACCCCAGCCTGCTGGCTGAACTCGCCTATGTGGATGGCCAGTGGATCGCTGCCGACAGCGGCGCCACCCTGGACATCCGCGACCCCGCTACCGGCCACTTGCTCGCTCAAGTTCCGGCGATGGACGGGGTGGATACCCGCCGCGCCATTGAAGCCGCCGAACGTGCCTGGCCCGCCTGGCGTGCACGCCCGGCCGCCGAACGTGCGGCGCTGCTGGAGCGCTGGTACCAGGCGATGATCGACAACCTCGATGACCTGGCGCTGATCATGACCAGCGAACAGGGCAAGCCGCTGAACGAAGCCCGCGGCGAAGTGCGCTACGGTGCCGGTTTCGTCAAATGGTTCGCCGAGGAAGCCCGCCGGGTCTACGGCGAAACCATGCCCGCGCCCAGTGGCGACCGCCGCCTGCTGACTCTCAAGCAACCGGTGGGCGTGTGCGCCGCCATTACCCCGTGGAATTTCCCCAACGCGATGATCACCCGCAAATGTGCGCCTGCGCTGGCCGCCGGGTGCCCGATCATCGTCAAACCGTCGGACCTCACGCCACTGTCGGCCCTGGCCCTGGCTGTGCTGGCCGAGCGCGTCGGCATTCCGGCCGGGGTGTTCAATGTGATCACCGGCTTGCCCGCCGGTATTGGTGAGGAGCTGACCGGCAACCCGGCGGTGCGCAAGATTTCCTTCACCGGCTCCACCGCTGTCGGTCGCCTGTTGATGCGCCAGAGCGCCGAGCACATCAAGCGCCTGAGCCTGGAACTGGGGGGCAATGCGCCCTTTATCGTCTTCGACGACGCCGACCTGGAACAGGCGGTGGCCGGGGTGATGCTCAGCAAGTTTCGCAACGCCGGGCAAACCTGCGTGTGTGCCAACCGCATCCTGGTACAGGCCGGTATCTACGCGCGTTTCGCCGCGCGCCTGGTGGAGGAGGTGAGCAAGCTCAAGGTCGGTAACGGCCTGGAGGAAGGCGTGACCATCGGCCCGCTGATCAACCCGGCGGCGGTGAACAAGGTCGCACGGCATATCGACGATGCCCTGAGCCAGGGCGCGAAGCTGTTGTGTGGCGCGATCCCCACGGGTGACAGCCAGTTCGTGCAACCCACGGTCCTGGGCGACACCCATGCAGGCATGTTGCTGGCCAATGAAGAAACCTTCGGCCCGGTGGCACCGCTGATGCGCTTTACGGATGAAGCCGAGGCGCTGGCCTTGGCCAATGCCACGCCGTATGGCCTGGGCGCCTACTATTTCACCCAGAACCTGCAGCGCTCGTGGCGTTTTGGCGAAGCGTTGGAGTTCGGCATGGTCGGGCTCAACACCGGGATTATCTCGATGGAAGTCGCGCCGTTCGGCGGCATCAAGCAATCGGGCCTGGGGCGCGAGGGCAGCAAGTACGGCCTGGACGAATACCTTGAAGTCAAAGCCTTCCATATCGGCGGCTTGAACTGAATTTTTGCGAGGCACGCACCATGAGCAAGGCATTCAGAGTCGCCGCGATTGCCGGCGATGGCATTGGCAAGGAAGTGCTGCCCGAAGGGCTGCGGGTACTGGAGCAGGCCGCCAGGATCTGGGACCTGAACCTGAGCATCGAAGTGCTCGACTGGGCTCACTGCGATTACTACCTGGAACACGGGCAGATGATGCCCGAGGACTGGTTCGAGCAGCTCAAGGGGTTTGATGCGATCTACTTTGGCGCCGTGGGGTGGCCGGACAAAGTCCCGGACCATGTTTCCCTGTGGGGTTCGTTGCTCAAGTTTCGCCGCGACTTCGACCAGTACGTGAACATCCGCCCGGTGCGACTGTTTCCCGGGGTGCCGTGCCCCCTGGCCGGGCGCGAGCCTGGGGACATCGACTTTGTGGTGATTCGCGAGAACACCGAGGGCGAATATTCCTCGGTGGGCGGCAAGATGTTCGAGGGCACCGAACATGAGTTCGTGCTGCAGGAGTCGGTATTCACCCGGCGCGGCGTCGACCGCATCCTCAAGTTCGCCTTCGACCTGGCCCAGTCCCGCCCGCGCAAGAAGCTCACGGCGGCGACCAAGTCCAACGGCATTTCCATCAGCATGCCCTACTGGGATGAGCGCACCGCATTGATGGCCGCCAACTACCCCGAAGTGAGTTGGGACAAGCAGCACATCGACATCCTGTGCGCGCGGTTTGTGCTGCAACCGGACCGGTTTGATGTGGTGGTGGCGTCGAACCTGTTCGGCGACATCCTCTCCGACCTCGGGCCGGCGTGCGCCGGGACGATCGGTATTGCGCCGTCGGCCAACCTCGACCCCGAGCGGCGTTTTCCGTCGTTGTTCGAGCCGGTGCACGGTTCGGCACCGGATATTTACGGGCAGAACATTGCGAATCCCATAGCGATGATCTGGTCGGGGGCGTTGATGCTGGATTTCCTTGGCAACGGCGATGAGCGGTATCGGGCGGCCCATGACGGAATCTTGCAGGCGATTGAGTCGGTGATTGCCGAGGGCGTGGTGACGCCGGATCTGGGCGGGAAGGGCTCTACTCAGGATGTCGGGCTGGCGATTGCCCAAAGGCTCCCGATCTAAAGCGAGCATGGTCAAAAATGTGGGAGCGGGCTTGCTCGCGAATGCAGGGGTTCAGTTGAAATATCTTTGGCTGACACCCTGCATTCAGTTGGCCTGGCGCGGGGCACGGTGTCGCCGAGTTTGAACAGTTTTGTGCGGTGGCTGGAGGAGCGCGGCCTGGCACTCACACCGTAGCAGCTGTCGAGCTTTAGCGAGGCTGCGATGACGTCGGCACAGTCGACATTGATGTTGCCTGACCCACCGCCATCGCGGCCTCGCTAAGGCTCGACGGCTCCCACATTTGATCTTTGTCAGTCACCAAATTGCAGGGTGCCAGCTTGGCCATCATTGCGTCGGTGCCTAATTGCATCAGTCACACAGGTTTTCTGTGGGAGCTGTCGAGCTTTAGCGAGGCTGCGATGACGTCGGCACAGTCGACATTGAAGTTGCCTGACCCACCGCCATCGCGGCCTCGCTAAGGCTCGATCGTTCCCACGTTCTACGTGGGAATGCATCCCGTGACGCTCCGCGTCACCACTGCGCAAGACTTGAACCGTGCGTTGCCCGTTGGACGCAGAGCGTCCGGGGCTGCATTCCCACGCAGAGCGTGGGAACGATCACATCAAGACAGGTGCTCCCACATTTGGATCTCCATGCATCAATAACCCTTGCGCCGATCCACCTCACCCAGCATCGGCTCGCCGCGCTCATACCGCCGGATATTCTCCAGCAACCCCCCAAACGCACTCGCCGGTTGGGTCATCGCCGCGATATGTGGCGTCAGCATAATCTGCGGGTGATCCCAGAATGGATGATCCGCCGGCGCAGGTTCCTCCTGCAGCACATCCAGCACTGCACCGCTCAGTTGCCCACTGCCCAATGCCTCCAGCAAGTCTTCTTCCACCAGGTGCCCGCCACGCCCCATGTTGATCACCGCCGCCCCATGCGGCAATTGCGCAAACAGCTCCCGGTCGAGAATGCCTTGGGTCTGCTCGGTCAACGGCAGCACACACAACAGAATGTCGCACTGGCTGAGGAACGTCGGCAGTTGTTGTTCACCGGCGTAGCAGTCCACGCCTGCCAACTGATAAGCACTGCGGGCCCAGCCCGACAGCGCAAACCCCAACGGCGCCAACGTCTCCAGAATCTGCTGGGCCTGGGTGCCCAGGCCCATCACTCCAACCCTGCGATTCACGGCCGGCTGTAACAGGTGCGCCTGCCAGCAACGCGCCACTTGCTGTTGGCGATAGCGCAACATATCGCGGTGCAGGCTCAGCACCGCCCAACTGGCGTATTCGCACATGCCACGGGTGATGCCCGGGTCGAGCAGGCGCACCACGGGCAGGTCGGGCGGCAGGCGGGAGAGGTCCAGTTGGTCGACCCCGGCCGACAAGGCAAACAGCACTTTCAGGTTGGGCAGTAATTGCATGAGGTTGTCGGGCGCCTGCCAGGCGGCCAGGTAGTCCACGTCTTCGGCATTGCCGATGTCGGGCCAGGCGCGCCATTCGATCTGCGGCGCGTGTTCGGCGAACAGTGCCTGCCAATGTTGGCCGCGCACCGGGTCAGCTTTGTAGAGCAAGGCCATGGGCATTTCCTGCAGGGTTCGGGTAGTCATCATCATCCCCCAAGCCCGGCGCAGGATCTGTTGAAAGGCGGGGGCAAAACAGTCGATCCGAATTTCTCACGGGCCAAGTTCGGCGTAGTTGGTTGCCCGCACGCCGTACTCTGAACAGCATCGCAACCACTTTCCGGTTGCCGCATTCACGATGGGAACTGCCATGAATAGCAAAGTCGACGAAACCCCTCATTTGCTGCGTCAGCGCGATCAGTTCGTGCCTCGTGGCCTGGTGACCGCGCACCCCCTGGTGATCGACCGTGCCCAGGGCGCCGAGTTGTGGGACGTGGATGGCAAGCGTTACCTGGATTTCGTCGGCGGGATCGGCGTGCTGAACATCGGGCATAACCATCCCAAAGTGGTGGCTGCGGTGCAGGCCCAGTTGCAGAAGGTCTCCCATGCCTGCTTCCAGGTGGTGGCCTACCAGCCTTACCTCGACCTGGCACAGCGGCTGTGTGAAATGGTCGGCGGACAGGAAGCCTATAAGGCTGCGTTTTTCACCTCCGGCGCCGAGGCCGTGGAAAATGCGGTGAAGATTGCCCGTGCCCACACCAATCGTTCGGCGGTGATCGCCTTTCGGGGCGGCTTCCATGGTCGAACCTTGCTTGGCACCACGCTCACCGGCATGAGCCAACCCTACAAACAGAACTTCGGGCCGTTTGCGCCGGAGGTGTTCCACACGCCGTATCCGAATGCTTATCGCGGGGTGACCAGCGAGATGGCACTCAAAGCCCTGGATGAACTGCTGGCGACCCAAGTGGCGCCGGAGAGGATCGCGGCAATCATCATCGAGCCGGTGCAGGGCGACGGTGGCTTCCTCACGGCGCCTGCGGAGTTTCTCCAGGCGCTGCGTGCGTTGGCTGACAAGCACGGCATTGTGTTGATCCTGGATGAGATCCAGACTGGTTTCGGCCGTACCGGTACCTGGTTCGGCTTCCAACACGCCGGCATCCAGCCTGACCTGGTCACCGTGGCCAAGAGCCTGGCCGGCGGCTTGCCTTTGTCCGGTGTGGTCGGCAAGGCGCACATCATGGATGCGCCGTTGCCCGGCGGCCTGGGCGGCACCTACGGCGGCAATGCGTTGGCGTGCGCGGCGGCACTGGCGGTGATCAGCGCGTTCGAGCAGGAGCAATTGCTCGAGCGCGGCCAACGGCTGGGCGAACGCCTGCGCCAGGGCCTGCTCGGTTTGCAGGCGCGCTACCCGCGTATCGGCGATGTGCGCGGCACCGGCTTCATGTTGGCAATCGAACTGATCCAGGATGACCCGGCGCGCACCCCGGACGCCGACCTCAACCAACGGCTGATCGATGAAGCCCGCTCCGGCGGGTTGCTGGTGATCAAATGCGGCGTGTATCGCAACGTGTTGCGCTTTCTCGCGCCGTTGGTGACGACCGAGGCCCAGGTCGACGAAGCCTTGCAGATACTCGACGGCGCCTTGGCACGGGTCTTGAACTGAGCCTGTGCTTGTTCAGGGTGAACCGCATCATTGGAGACTTGACCCCACATGGGACTGACAGATTATCGAGCGTTGCTGATCGATTGCGATGAAGTGCTGGTGGACCGCGACTCGGGTGTGTTGGCCGCCTTGCAGCCGCTGCTCGACAGCCGTGGCGGGCACCCGTCCAGGGAGCAAGTGCTGGCCGAGTACAACACGGTGGTCGCCAATCTCTACCCGCGCTTCGCCGAGTTGGGCTTCAGTGGCGTGCTGTGTTTCGCCCATCGCCAACTCGCCGAGCGCTGGGGGCTCCACGCCAGTTGGGAGGAGGGGATGAGCTTTGCCCGCAGCGCCGGCAGTTGGGCGCTGTTCGAGGATGCGCCGGGGGCTATGCTGTACCTGCGCAAGTTCTATCGTTTACTGGTGCGTGGCGACCGTGACGCGGAGGATCGTGGCGTGTTGTGTGAGCGGCTGGGTATTGCACCGGAAGATTTCATTTCCCTGGCCGATGACCTGCAATGGCTCAGCGAACAAGCGGAGGATGTGCAACCCGTGCTGCATGTGACACGACCGTCGGTCGCGGCGCACGGGGTGTTCGACCGCTGCCTGATCGGCCGCCAACGGCCCCGGCAGCCTTCGCCGTGCGCGGCGGAGTACTGCATCAGCAGCATGGCGGATCTGGTGGCTCAGCATCAGCTGTCTTTACGGCGCTGATTTTGCTAGAAGATTGTCTTACAAACGGCAGTCAAGAGGTACGTAATGGAAGGGCAAGTGAAGCTGGACCGAATCGATATCAGCATTCTGGTTGAACTGCAAAAGGACGGCCGGATGACCAATGTCAGCCTCGCCGACGCCGTGGGCCTGTCTGCCAGCCCGTGTTTGCAACGGGTCAAGCGGTTGGAGTCGGCGGGGTATATTTCCAGCTACAAGGCGCACTTGAACCTGGCCAAGATTACCGATTCGGTCACAGTGTTCACCGAGATCACCCTCAGCGACCATAAGCGCGAAGACTTCGCCAAGTTCGAATCCAATATCCGCCTGGTAGACGAAGTGCTCGAATGCCACCTGATCAGCGGTGGTTACGACTACCTGGTGCGCTTCATGACCCGCAGCATCCAGCATTACCAGGAAGTGGTGGAGAGCCTGCTGGACAAGAACATTGGCATCTCCAAGTACTTCAGCTATATCGTCATCAAATCGCCCGTGCTCAAGGACGGCGTACCCCTGCGCAAACTGCTGCGCCACTGAATCTTTCGGTGATGGGCTCGGCGGCCGAGGTTACGACTAACCCCAGCCGCCGATGCTTGATCAGTGTGGGCTTAGTAGCGCATTTCCACCGCCACATAAGCCCCAATCCCATCCCCCGGATACAACGACGCCGTATCCTGCCCCTTCGCGTCATACAGCGGCTGCACCGCCGTCACGTACTTCTGATTGGTCAGGTTTTTCACATCCAGCGAGACCTTCCAGTCCTTGCTCGGCGTTTCATACCCCACGTTCGCCCCAAAGATGGTGTAGGAGGGCGCATAGAAGCTGTTGGCATAGTCCACCGCCGTACGCGAGGCCGACTGCACATTCACCCCGGTATAGAAGCCCGCCGGGTGCTGATACTGCACCTCGCCCTGATAGATATGCTTCGGAATCCCCGGCAGTTGGTTGTCGCCGAAGGTCGGGTCGTGCCGGTAGTAGAAGTCGTTGTAGGTATACACCTGGCGCAGGGTAACTTTTTCACCCGAGGTGTTTTCCCACAGGCGCGTATTCAGGCCGGCCTCGATGCCTTGGTGGATCGTCGGTGTGGCGTTGAATGCACCGGTGATTGCAGCTGCGGTGGATGTCGCCGGAATGATCTGCACGTTGAGCAATTCATTTTTCACCCACGAACGGTAGAGCGCCAGGCTGCCGTCGAAGATGCCCGATGAACCCTTGATCCCGACTTCCACGGTATTGGCTTTCTGCTCAACCAGCGGCCTTACGTACGGCGAGGTCGGCCCGGAGCCGGAGTATTCCCACGACGCCGGTGGGTCGACGGAGCGGCTGACGTTGGCGAACACTTGCAGTTGCGGGGTGAACTCGTAACGCACGCCGACCCGCGGTGCCAGGCTCCAGTTGTCGTAGGTCACATCGCTCGGGTAAGTGGTGGTGTTGGCCACCTGGGCTTCCTTGACGTCGGCATGGCGGCGTACGTTGATCGCCGAGACGCCGCTGGTCAGCCACAGGCCGTCCACCAGTTCCAGGTCGTTGCCCACGGAGAATACGTGATCGAACGATGAGCTGTAGTCGACGAACTTGCGGGTCTGTTTGTTGGCGAAGGTGGAGTCGACCTGGCCCTTGAGGTGTTCGGTGGAGGTGAAGGCCAGGCTGGAGCGGCTTTCGTGGCCGAACAGGGTGTCGCGGCGGTCGTAGTTGATCACCGCGCTCAGGTCATGCCAGTCCCAGTAGCTGGGGTTGCTCGGGCTGTTCGGGCTGTTGTTGTGGGCGTACTGGTAGTAGACGAAACCCACTGACAGGGTGGCGTCGTCCTCAAAGGTGTAGGTGGTCTTGCTGCCCAGCCATACGCTGCCGGGGCGACGGCTGCCGGCGCCGCTGCTTTCGGCGGTGGCACTGGCGCGGTCGGAGTGGTGTTTCACCGCATCCAGGGTGGTGGCGCTCGGGTCGTTGTGGAACTCGTCGCGGTAACGCAGCATCACCCGGGTTTCGAGTTGCGGGCTGAAGCGGTAGCCAAAGTTCGCCACTACGCCCTGGCTTTTCGACAGGCTGTAATCGCGGTAGCCATCGCTGCGGTAGTTGTCGGCATTCAGGTAGTAATCGAACGCGCCCTCGACGCCGCCGACGCTCAGGCTTTGCTTGTTGTAGCCGTAACTCCCGGTTTCCGCGCGCACCCGCAGCCCGGGCGCGGTGTAGCCAGTCTGGTTGACGAAGTTGATGGCGCCGCCAAGGCTCAGCGCGCCGTACTGGAAGGCGTTGGCACCGCGCAGGATCTCGGTGTAGTTCACCCCCGAGCCGTTGAGGAATTCGTAGGGTGTGCCGCCCGGGCCGGTGATCGGCAGGCCATCGAACAGGAACTTGATGCCCTCACGGAAATACCCCGGCGAGGTGTTGGCCCCCGAGCCACGGATGGAAATCTTGGCCGCGTCATTGCCACCGGTGGACTGCACGAATACACCCGGCTGATAGGCGAGGGTGTCCTGCAAGGTGGCGGTCCGTCCCTTGGCCACCTGTTCGCTGTCGACCACGCTGGTGCCGCCGGGCACCTCGGACAACTGACTCTTTGCCGCCTCAACGGGCGTGATTTTTTGTGCCTCTACCGTCACGGTCTTTAGCCGTGTTCCGGTTGTCGGTGTGACCTCATCATCTGCCTGTGCGCTGGCGGAAAAGACCAGGGCCGAGCCCAGTCCCAACATCGCCAGCCAAGTTGCTTGCCGCACGGCAAGTGTCAACTTTTGCAACTCTCCCCGAAAGATTGGATCCATTAAGCGTGTTCCTTGTGAATAGATAAAGATAGCCCCAGCTTTCTATTCGAATAGTCATGCCTGTTTCGCTCTGAGCAGTTTCTATGCCAACGCTATTTGCCAAGGATTACGGATGCTTAGTGGGAGGTAAGTGTTCTGCGGGATACTTTGTTTTGAATCAGTGTTTGATTTTCAACAGTCAACTTTATTGGCCGGATTTACGGCAACTGTCGCGGACGCAACAGTTGATAAGCAGTGTGTAAGGCAGCCAACAACTCAAGGTCGTATAACGGGTATAACCATATAAGTGTTTGGCAGGGTTGCGCCAGTTTTGTAAGGGTTTCGCGCTTGTTTTGTAGTCAGAATGGCGTTTCTGAAAGACTGGCATGCTCACTGCATTACACCCTGTAGTTGCAAACTTTCGGTGTTTATCGAGTTCCTCTAAGGAAGCATCATTGACAACCATTCTGAAACTGTCGGCGGTTATTTTACTGTCCCTGGCTATAAATGCCTGTTCACCTGCTGCGGCACCACAACATAAAACTTCGGCGGCCGATGGCGTCGTCACTAATGGTGTGGTGACTTATTCGGCGACGGACTTCTATGAGCCGTCACCGGGTCGCAGCGGTGGAACTTTGCGAGTATCCGCCGCCTCCGACGCCGGCAGTTTCGATGTTCACGCCTTATCCAATGGCAACATCCAATGGATGGGCCGAATTCTCTACGATTGCCTGGTGTATCAGGACGAGCAGGGCAATATCAGCCCATGGCTGGCCCGCTCCTGGGACATCTCCGAGGACGGCAAGACCTACACCTTTCACCTGCGCGATGACGTGACCTTCAGCGACGGCGAGAAATTCAACGCCCAGGCGCTGCAAACCAACCTGGAGCACATGCGCGATCCGGCCACCAAGTCCCCGCTTGCTGCGGCCTATATCGCGCCGTACCTGGGCGGCAAGGTCATCGACGACTACACCTTCGAAGCCCACTTGCGCGAACCCTACACGCCCTTCCTCGACGTACTGGCGCAATCCTGGCTGAGCATGATCTCGCCAAAACAGATCCGCGAAGCGCCCAAGACCATTGCCGAACAACCCATCGGCAGCGGCCCGTTCCTGTTGCAGAGCTACACCCGTGACCAGGGCGCGGTGTTCATCAAACGCCGCGGCTACAACTGGGCACCGCCGGTGACGCGGCACAAGGGTGAGGCCTACCTGGACCGTATCGAGTTGAGCTACGTCCCCGAAGCCATGATCCGCTTCACGGCGCTGGAGTCCGGCCAGTCGGATTTCGCCCTCGACGCACCGGCCCAGAACGCCGCCGCCATCCGCGCCAACCCGGACCTGGTGATGCGTAGCCGAATTCGCAAAGGCAACCCGAGCCGCAGCATGACCTTCAACGTTGAACAGCCACCGTTTGACGATGTACGCGTGCGCCGCGCAGTCGCCAAGGCCATCGACCGCGAAGGGCTGGCATGGATTTCAGGCTTCGGCGAATACATCGCCAAGGCGGATTTCCTGGCGGCCAACACCCGGTTTTATCAACCCAACAACGATGCCCTGGCCTACGACGTCAAAGCCGCCAATGCGCTGCTGGACGACGCCGGCTGGACCGTGCGCGATGCCCAGGGTTATCGCACGAAGGACGGTCAGCGGCTCAAGGCAACGATGCTGTCCTATGACAACCCGGCGTTTCCCGCCAGCGTCTCGGTGGCCATCCAGGCCGACCTGAAAAAAGTCGGCTTCGAGATGCCCATCGAAATGCTGCCGCTGACCCGCGTGACCGAGAAACGCTACGCCGGTAAGTTCCAGGCGCTGGCCGGCGGTTACTGGCACACCAACACGCCCGACGGCCTGTTTGTGCTCTATCACAGCCAGGCCATCAGCACCGACAAGATGATCGGCCAGAACGTCGGGCGCTTCCGCGATGCCGAGCTGGATCGGGTACTCAGCGCCGCCCGCCAGTCCCGCGACCCGGTTGAGTTGCAGGCGCTCTACGGCGAAGCGCAAAAGCGCCTGACCGAAACGGTCCCGGCGGTGCCTTCGGTGGAAAGCCAGGTGCTCACCGCGTATGGCCGGCAAGTCCAGGGCGTGATTTTTGATACCTCCCACAACGTACCGTTCTTCACCAGCATCTGGCTGGACCGGGGGCAACCATGAGCCTGTTCAAATCCATCGCCTGGCGCCTGCTGGCGGGCATCGGCGTGCTATGGGGCGCGGCGACGCTGACCTTTCTCGCGGTCAACTTCAGCGGCGGCGACACGGCGCTGGCGATCCTTGGCGGCCCAGACTCGATGCCCACACCGGAGCTGCTGGCCCGGGTGCGTGCCGAGTACGGCCTGGACCAACCGCTGCTCGTGCAATACGGCAATTACCTGGTACGCCTGGCCCATGGTGACCTCGGCGAGTCCTACCGCCTGCGCATCCCGGTGCAGCAAGCGATTGCCGAGCAGATCGGCGCAACCATTCAACTGTCCCTGAGCGCGGCACTGCTGGCGGTGGTGTTGGCCCTTGTGTGCGCGATCCTCACCGCCAACCGTTCGCGTTGGGTGCGCTCAGTCGTTTCCGGCAGCGAGTTGGTGCTGTCGTCAGCGCCGTCCTTTGTGATCGGCATGCTGTTGTTGCTGGTGTTTTCGTTTCATTGGCACTGGTTGCCGCCGTCCGGTTCCGTGGGCTGGCGCTCGTTGATCCTGCCCTCGGTCGCGCTGGCCTTGCCGGTAGCCGCGGTGCTGACCCAACTGCTGCGCCAGTCCCTCGAAGACACCCTCGAACAACCCTTTATCGCCATGGCCCGCGCACGCGGCCTGTCCGAAACCGCCGTGCGCCTGCGCCATGCGTTGCGCCACGCGCTGGTGCCGTTGGTGACCCTGGCCGGGTTTGTGTTCGCCAGCCTGCTGGGTGGCGCGGTGGTGGTGGAATTGCTGTTTGCACGCCAGGGCATCGGGCGCTTGATGCTCGATGCCACCAGCAATAAAGACGTGCCGATGGTGCTGGGGGTGACCTTGCTCGCGGCCACGGTGTACGTGCTGGTGAACCTGGCCGTCGATTTGATCAACCGCTGGATTGACCCCCGGGCCAATCAAGCGTGAGTGTCTTTGAAGAAGGAAAAACCATGAGTGCTTCGATCCCCGCTGCGGTGAGTTATGCCGACTTGCACCAGCGTTTCGCCGACGTATTTGCACGGATAGCCGACACCGCCGTCGCCCGCGAGCAGCAACGCGAGCTGGCCCATGACGCGGTAGCGTGGCTGCGGGAGGCCGGCTTCGGTGCCCTGCGCGTGCCCCTGGCCCAGAGCGGCCTGGGTGCGAGTTTGCCGCAGTTGTTTCGCCTGTTGATTGAACTGGGGGAGGCGGATTCAAACCTGCCGCAGATCGTGCGCGCGCATTTCGGTTTCGTCGAAGGCCGGCTTTCCAGCCGTGACAGCGCTTCCCAGGATTACTGGTTCGCCAAAGTCGTCGACGGCGAGCTGTGGGGCGCCGCCATGGCCGAGCGCACCGACACCACCCGCAACTCGGTGACCCTCAGCGCAGTCGACTCCGGCTGGCAACTGGACGGTGAGAAGTACTACTGCACCGGCACGCTGTACGCCAACTGGATCGCCGCCGTCGCCCTGGATGGCGAGGATTTTGTCAGCCTCGCGGTACGTACCGACGCGCCGGGTGTCACCGTCGAGGATGACTGGGATGGCTTTGGCCAGCGCCTCACCGGCAGCGGCACCACGCGCTTCAAGGCGGTCGACGTACCGGCGCAGCACATCGTGCGGCGCTTCAAGAAAGACGACCTGCGCGCCGAGTCCTACCTGAGCGCGTTCTACCAGTTGTTCCACCTGGCGACCCTGGCCGGCATCGCCAACGCCGTGCTGCGCGACGCCACCGAATTCGTCAAAGGCCGCACCCGCGCGTTTGGCGTGCCGGGGCAATCGAGCCCCAAGGATGATCCGCTGGTGCAGCGGGTGATCGGTCGCCTGTCGAGCCTGGCCTATGCCGCCCGCACCCAGGTGCTGGCTGTCGCCGAGGTGCTGCAAGAGGTGCACGAAGCGGAGCAGGGCGGCTACGCCAACGAACAGCATTACACCGAGGCTGAGATCCGCGCCTTTCAGGCCCAACAGATCGTGCTGGAACAAGTGCTGGAGGCCACCACGCTGCTGTTCGAAGTCGGCGGCGCCTCCGCCACCAGTGAGTCGCGACGTTTCGACCGGCATTGGCGCAACGCGCGAACCCTGGCCTCCCACAACCCGGCGATCTTTCGCGAACGGGCCCTCGGCAACTACTACCTCAACGACGTCACCCCCAACGCCGCCTGGCGCAGCCTGCAAGCCGCCGACGCCGAGCAGCAGGCCGCCCGCGACGAAGCGAGTGCGGTATGAGCCTTCAACCCTTGAATAAAAAAGGATCACCCATGCGTTACCGCCAATTGGGCAACAGCGACATCCAAGTCAGCGTGCTGGGCCTGGGCACCATGACCTGGGGCCACCAGAACACCGAAGCCGATGCCCATCAGCAGATTGATTTGGCGCTGGCCGAAGGCATCAACTTCATCGACACCGCCGAGATGTACCCCACGCCCACCAAGGCCGAAACCTGGCGCACCACCGAGCGTTACATCGGCAGTTGGCTGGCGGCCAGTGGTCGCCGGGACGAGGTGATCCTGGCGAGCAAAATCGCCGGCCCGGCCCGTGACCCCAGCAGCCAGCAGCACATCCGCGACGGCCTCAGCCGTCACGATCGGCGCAACATCGTCGAAGCCCTGGACGGCAGCCTCAAACGCCTGAACACCGACTACCTCGACCTCTACCAGCTGCACTGGCCCGACCGCACCACCAACATCTTCGGCCAGCGCGAATACCCCTATCAGGCAGACACCCAGAGCGTGGCCATCGAGGAAACCCTGGCGGTGCTGGCCGATCAGGTGAAGGCCGGCAAGGTGCGCCACATCGGCGTTTCCAACGAAACTCCATGGGGCGTGGCCGAGTTTCTCAAGCAAAGCGAACGCCTCGGCCTGCCGCGAATTGCCAGCGTGCAAAACCCCTACAGCCTGCTGAATCGCCTGTACGAGGGCGGCCTCTCGGAGTTCACCCACCGCGAAGGCGTCGGCCTGCTGGCGTACTCGCCGCTGGCCTTCGGTGCGCTCACCGGCAAATACCTGGGCGGCGCACGTCCCGAGGGTTCGCGGCTGTCGGCGGTGTACCGCACCTTCAACCGCTACGACAGCGCTTCAGCCCAGGAAGCCATCACCGGCTACGTGGAAATTGCCCGGCAGCACGGCCTGACGCCGGCCCAGTTGGCCCTGGCCTTCATCATCGACAAACCCTTTGTCACCAGCGCGCTCACCGGGCAAACCAGCCTGGCGCAATTTCGCGACAACCTCGGCGCGCTGGACGTGAGCCTCAGCGACGAGATCAAGGCGCAGGTCCAGGCCATCCACCAGCGCATTCCCAACCCTGCGCCCTAGAACGAGGAGCCTGGCATGACGCAAACCATTGAAACGTTGAGCGGCATTCGCCCGTTGCGTCTTGCCGGGCTGACCCGGCTGCGGCCGGGCCTATTGCTCGCCGGGGTGTTTGTTGCCCTGCTGCTGTTGGCCGCCGTTGTTCCGCAATGGCTAGCGCCCTATGACCCGCTGGAAGCGTCGGCGCGCCTGGCGTTCCAGGCGCCGAGCAACGTGTATTGGCTGGGCACCGATGAGAACGGGCGCGACGTGCTCAGCCGGTTGATTTATGGCGTGCGCTCGTCGCTGTTCATGGGCATCGCCGCTACGGCGCTGGGACTGGCCTGGGGCACCTTGCTCGGGTTGATCGCCGGGCTCGGTCCGCGTTGGCTGGATGGCGCCTTGATGCGCGGTATCGACGTGTTGCTGTCGTTTCCCGACCTGTTGTTGGCGCTGGTGATCATCACTTTTTTCGGCCAGGGCACGGCCAACTTGATACTCGCGATTGGTATCGCTGGCGTGCCGCGTTATGCGCGGCTGGTGCGGGCGCAAACCCTGAATGTGCGTAATGCCGGCTACGTCGAATCCGCCGTCACCCTCGGCCAATCCCATCTGGCGGTCGTGCTGCGGCACATCCTGCCGAATGCCTTCAAGCCGGTGCTGATCCTCGCCACCATCGGCGTCGGCGGCGCGATCACCGCCGGCGCCGCCTTGAGTTTCCTCGGCTTCGGCGCACCGCCGCCCGCGCCGGAGTGGGGCGGGATGATGTCCATCGGGCGCAGCTTCCTGGCCAACGCGCCGTGGCTGGTGGCCTGGCCCGCCCTGATCATCACCCTGACCGTTGTCTCCATCAGTGCCATCGGCCGCGAACTCTTGCGCCGCAGCGAAGGAAAGCCCCTATGACGATGAACATCCATACCCTCGGCCCGCTGGTCGACATCCGCGACCTGACAGTACGTTTCGGCCAGGCCGAGCCGGTGTTGCACGGCGTCAGTCTGCAGTTGCATCGCGGTGAATGCCTGGCGCTGGTAGGGGAGTCGGGGTCCGGCAAAAGCGTCACCGCCCGCACCCTGGCCGGCCTTACGGGCAAGGACGCTCATGTCCAGGCCGCCAAGCTGGCCTTCCAGGGCGTCGACCTGCGCCAGCTCAACGAACGGGCCTGGCAGCAACTGCGCGGTGCGAGCATCGGCTTTGTGATGCAGGACGCCCTCGGCGCGCTGGACCCGCTGCGCCGCGTCGGTGCCGAGATTGAAGAACCGTTGCACCTGCACACCGCATTGGGCCTGGAAGCCCGCCGCTTGCGGGTGCTGGAACTGCTGCGGGATGTCGGCGTGCCGGAACCGGAACTGCGCGCGAGCCAATACCCGTGGCAGCTCTCCGGCGGTTTGCGCCAGCGGGCGCTGATCGCCTCGGCCATCGCCTGCAACCCACGGCTGATCATCGCCGATGAGCCCACCACGGCACTGGACGCCACGGTGCAGGCCCAGGTCATCGCGCTGCTGGAAAGCCTGCGGGGTGAAGATAATGCGCTGCTGATGGTCAGCCATGACCTGTCGGTAGTCTCGCGCCTGGCCGACCGGGTGGCGGTGATGCGCCACGGGGTGATCGTGGAGGAGGGCAGCACCGAGCAGGTCCTGCAAGACCCGCGTCATCCGTATACGCAACTGCTGCTGCGGGCGGCCAAGGCTGTGCACTTCCAGCCCACACGGCGGTTGCTCACGGCGGTCGAACCCGAGCCTGCGCCCCAGGGCGAAGTACTGCTGGAAGCGCGTGATCTGTCCAAAACCTTTGTTGGCCCCGACGGCAAGACCCGCACGGTGCTGAACCAGGTGTCGTTGCAACTGCGTCGTGGCGAAACCCTGGGAGTGGTGGGCGAATCGGGCTGCGGCAAGACCACCTTGACCCGCCTGATACTCGGCCTGGAAACCGCCGACGCAGGCGAAGTGTGGATCAAGGGCCAGCGCTGGTCCGACCTCGACACCCGGCAAAAACGCGAAGCCCGGCGTGCGGTGCAAGTGGTGTTCCAGGACCCCCTCAGCTCCTTCGACCCGCGCTACACCGTGCAGCGTGTGTTGTTCGAAGCGCTGGTGGTGGCCGGCGTACCGCGTCACGCACGGCGCGACCGCGCGCTGGAACTGCTGGAACTGGTGCGCCTCGATGCCAGCGCCTTGTCCCGCCGACCCATCGAACTCTCCGGCGGCCAACGCCAACGCATTGCGATTGCCCGGGCGTTGGCTTCCGAGCCACAAATCCTCATCTGCGATGAACCGGTCTCGGCGCTGGACGTGTCGGTACAGGCACAGATCCTGGAGCTGCTCGACGACCTCAAGCGCCGCCTCGGCCTGGCCTGCCTGTTCATCTCCCACGACCTGGGGGTGATCAACCACGTCAGTGAACGCGTGCTGGTGATGAAGGCCGGCGAAGTGGTGGAGTCCGGCTCGGTACGCGCCGTGTTCGACCGCCCGGCCCACGCCTATACCCGCGCGCTGATCGACGCGATCCCGACCCTTGAAACCGACTACACGCCAGTCCCGTTCTACCTGAACGTAGCGATCTGACGTATTGGAAAACGTATCTACGAAAGGAGTGCTCCAGGTGCCCAAGCAACTGCACGTGAATTTGTTTGAGATGAACTGCGTCAGTCACATCGTTCATGGTTTGTGGGTGCACCCGGACAACAACCGGCACCGCTTCAACGACCTCGACTACTGGACCGAGCTGGCGCAGTTGCTGGAATACGGCACCTTTGACGGTGTGTTCCTGGCCGACGTGATTGGCACCTATGATCGCTTTCGCGACGGTCCCGAAACCTCGTTGCGTGAAGGCATGCAGATCCCCAGCAACGACCCGCTGCTGGTGATTCCGGCGATGGCGGGGGTGACTAAAAACCTCGGTTTTGGCGCGACTTTTTCCACCACTTACGAACCGCCGTTCGCCTTCGCCCGCCGCATGAGCACCCTCGATCACCTGACCAAGGGCCGGGTGGGCTGGAACATCGTCACCTCGTACTTGCCGAATGCGGCGCGCAACTTCGGGCACGACACTGAGGTGGTCCACGATCACCGTTACGAAATCGCCGACGAATATCTGGACGTGTTGTACAAACTTTGGGAAGGATCCTGGGACGACGACGCGGTGATTGTCGACCGCGAGCGGCGGATCTACACCGACCCGGACAAGGTGCGCTACATCAACCATGTGGGGGAGCACTTCAAGGTTGCCGGTCCGCACTTGTGCCAGCCTTCGCGGCAACGTACGCCGGTGTTGTTTCAGGCCACCGGGTCACCGGCGGGCATCGAGTTTGCCGGGCGGCATGCTGAAGTGGTGTTTACCGGGGGCAATGATGCGCCGGCGGTGCGGGCGAATATCCAGGCGATGCGGCAGAAGGCGGTTGAGCATGATCGCGATCCGGCGGGGTTGAAGTTTATTGTGATGGCCGGGGTGATCGTCGGGCGTACCGATGAGGAGGTCAGTGCCAAGCTCGACAGTTATCGCAAGCTGGTGAGTGTTGAGGCGTCGCTGGCTCATGGGCAGTCGGCGATCGATTTGACGGCGTATCCGCGGGATACCTTGATCAGTGATCTGGTGAGTCGGCAGGTCAAGGGGTGGGAGAGCTTGAGCCGGTACAAACCGGATTCCACGGTGGGCGCGGTCTTGGCGCAACTGGGTGGTTTTAATCGTGAGCGTTTTTTTGTTGCGGGCACGCCGACGGTGGTGGCGGATGCGATTGAGAAATGGCTGGATGAGGATGGGATCGACGGGATTAACCTGAGGCAGTATCTGTCGTTTGAGACGGCGCGGGATTTTATTGAATTGGTGGTGCCGGAGTTGCGTCGTCGTGGGCGGTTTCGTGAGCGGTACAACGAGGGGGAGACGCTGCGGGAGCGGTTGTTTGGGGCTGGGCGGGCGCGGTTGCCGAGTGATCATTTTGGCGCGCGTTATCGGGATCCGGCGGCGTTGCTTAAGCCGGCTTTGCCGTTGCGGTTTCCTGCGTGAGTGGTGTGCCTGAGGGGGTTCTGTATTTCAGGGCTGCCAGGGTGGAGGATGCGCCGCGGTTGGCGCACATTCATTTGCAGACCTGGCAGGCTGCGTACCGGGAGATTTTGTCCGAGCGTTTTCTTGCTGACCTGAACAGCGGGGTGTCACAGCGCACGGCGTTTCTGGCCCAGGCCATAGGTGGTGGCACCTTGTCGGTGTGGGTGGGGGAGTTGGACGGGGAGCTCGTGGCGTGGGCGTCGTTTGGTAGCAGTCGGGATGTGGATGCATCGTCGATTACCGGGGAATTGCGGGCGCTCAATCTGTTGCCCGGCATTTGGGGGCAGGGGATTGGCACGCAGCTTTGGGGGCGGGTTCGGGAGCAGTTGATCGAAGCCGGTTTCATCAGTGCGACCGTTTGGGTGGTGCAGGGGAATCGGCGCGCTCTGGGTTTCTACCAGGCGCTTGGGTTTGTGGCTGAACCGCAGACTGAAAAGACCGTGGTGGAACATGATGAGCCGTTGCCGTTGGTGCGATATCGGGTGCCTTTGGTGGGTTCTGTGGAATGAGGTTTGAGTACATATCCGTTGCT
>NZ_JAXCIS010000239.1:0-6359 GCF_034044025.1 Pseudomonas sp. SED1 | reverse complement strand
TCGGTGTTCGCTTAATTTAATTGCAAGCTGTGCATCACCGGTTTCAGCGCCGGATACAGCTCTAGATAACTGGCAAACGCCCGGTCATACACCCCGACATTCCCAACCTCCGGCTCCGCCCGCAGCTCCAACTGCACCCAGCCCTTCTCCATCTGCCGATCATCCACCAACCCCACTGCATGGGCCGCCAGCAACGCCGCGCCCAGTGCTGCCTCCACCTCTTGCACAATGGTGTAAACCGGGTAGTGGGTGATGTCCGCAATGATCTGCATCCACAAATCCGAATGGCTCGCCCCACCCACCACAATCAACCGTGGATCAAGGGAATGCGCCCCACGAGTGCCCGCTTCGATATTGTGCCGCAGGGCAAAACTCACCCCTTCGAGCACCGCGCGGTACAGGTGGATACGGCTGTGATACAGGTTCAGCCCGACAAAGCTGCCACTGGCGCGGTCATCCCACACCGGGCTGCGTTCGCCCATGAGGTACGGCAGGAACAACAGCCCTTCACTGCCCGCCGGGATCTTCGCGGCGCTCTGCTCCAGCAGCCACAAACTGTCCTGGCCGGTGTCCCTGGCCTGCTGCTCTTCGGCCTGGCAGAACTGCTCGCGAAACCAACTGACCGACGCCCCGGCGGTAATCGCACCGCCGAAGATGTACAGGTCCTGATGGCCGTTATAGACGTGGGGCATGCTCACCAGGCCATGGCGCGCGTCCACCTGCTGATTGAGATAACCCCAGCACATGCTGGTGCCGATCATCGCCACGTGATTGCCCGGTCGCGTCACTCCGGCGGCCAATGTAGCCATGGCTGCATCCACGCCTCCGGCAAGGATCGGCGTACCCGCCCACAAGCCCAATCGCTGCGCCCATTCCTCGAGTAACCCGCCCACCACTTCACCGGAATACAGCAAGCGCTCCGGCATCATCGCCAACGGAATCTCAAGCGCCGCCAGCATCTCGGCCGACCAGCCACGCTGCACCACATCGTAGACGCCACCGATATTGCCGGCGCTGCTGTGATCCACCGCCAACTCACCGGTCAGGCAATAGTTGATATAGCTGTTGGGCGGCAGCAGGTAGCGGGTGTTGGCCCACACCTGCGGCTGATGCTGCTTGAGCCAGAGCATCTTGGTGAAGCCGTAGTAGCTGTCCACCGAGTTGCCGGTAATCGCGAACAGCCGCTCCAGGTCCACATGCTCGCGCACCCACTCCACTTGCTCGCCCGCGCGCCGGTCCATCCAGATCAGGCACGGGTGCAGCGGCGTGATCTGCGCGTCCACGGCAATTCCAGAGCCGCCGTACAGGCTGCTGATGCACAGCGCCTTGACCTGTTCTTTCGCGACGCCGGCCTTGGCCATGCACTGGGCAATGCAGACCTCGACCGCATCCAGCCAGACCTGCGGCCACTGCTCGGCCCAGCGCACTTTCGGGGTGTCCACGCGATACCCTTGGCTGTGCTGGGCGATGATCAAACCGTCCGCATCCACCAGCAGCGCCTTGGTGCTTTGCGTGCCGATGTCCACACCCATTACGTAGTTCATCTCAGACCACCGGTTTCAGCAGCACCTTGATCGACTTGGTCGAGTTGGCCAGTTCAAACGCCTCGGCCCAGTTATCCAGCCCGAAGTCATGGGTCACGATGCCCTTGGAGGTCACCAGGCCGCGCTCGAACAGGTCGATGGCCACCGGGTAGCAATACGGCCCCAGGTGCGCGCCGCGTACGTCCAGTTCCTTGCGGTCGCCGATGATCGACCAGTCGGCGCTGGTCTCGGCACCAAACACACTGAACTCGACAAACCGCCCGAGCTTGCGGATCAAGTCCAGGCCCTGGGTAACGCCCGCCGGTACGCCGGTTGTTTCGATGTACACGTCGCAGCCGTAGTTGTCGGTCAGGCTATTGATGATCTCGCGAGCATTGTCTCGCGACGGGTTGATCACCACGTCGGCCCCGTACTGCTTCGCCAGTTCCAGGCGCTCGTCGACCATGTCGATCACCACCAGTTTCTTCGGCGTTTTTAGCGCCGCCACCTGCACCATGCACAGGCCCAGGGTGCCGGCACCAGCAATCACCAACACGTCATCCAACTGGATCTCACCGCGGTTGACGGTGTGAATCGCGCAGGACATCGGCTCGATCAGCGCCGAATCTTCCAGGGACACCGACTCCGGAATCTTGTGCACAATGGCGGTCTTCGGAATGCGCATGTACTGGGCCATGCCACCCTCGGCGACTTCACGCTGGAAGCCGAAGATGTTGTGCACTTCACACATCCAGTACTTGCCGGACTTGCAGAAACGGCACTTGCCACACGGCACGATCTGCTCGGCGATCACCTTGTCGCCGACCTTCACTTCAAAGTGTTCCTCGGCACCCTCACCCGCTTCCACCACGTAGCCGAAAAACTCATGCCCCGGCACCACCGGCGCCTTGACCCACGGGTTGTCGCCGCCCCAGAACATCGCAGCGCCCGAGTGGCATTTGCAGTCACTGGCGCAGATGCCGCAGGCGGCGATACGGATCACCAGTTCATTGACCCGCGCCTGGGGTTTGCTGATGCGTTCCAGGCGGTAGTCTTTCGGGCCGTGGCAGACGACGGCTTGCATTTGGTTGTGCTTTTCCATGATGTGCGGACCTTTCTTGAGCATGAGAGAACCCATCGCGGCCACCATGGCCGCGTGGAGATAACCGGTTTACTTGTGGCGCTGACGGCTGATAAAGATCGCCAGCAAAATGATCCCGCCCTTGATCACGCTCTGGACGTAGGGCGAGACCCCGAGCATGTTCAAGCCGTTGTTCAACACCCCCAGCAGCATGGCGCCGAGCAAGGTGCCGACAATCACCCCGCGCCCGCCGGCAATCGAGGCGCCGCCCAGGACCACGGCGGCAATCGCGTCGAGTTCAAACGACACCCCGGCATTCGGCTGGCCACTCATCAAGCGCGAGGTCAGCACCAGCCCGGCAATCGCGGCGGTAAAACCGCTGATGCCATACACCAGCAACTTGAAGCGCGCCGCCCGCACACCGGACAGGCGCACCGCTTCCTCATTGCCGCCAATCGCGTAGATATAGCGACCGATGCGGGTGTGTTGCAGCAGCACATAGGCCGCCAGGTACGTCACCAGCATGATCAGGATCGGCACCGAAATACCGAACAGGCTTTCGCGACCAAAGAAGCCAAACCACTCCGGCAGACCGGAAATCGGGTAGCCATCGGTGTACATCAGGCCGAACCCGCGGGCGATGCCCATGGTCGCCAGGGTGACGATGATCGGCGGCATGTGCAGGTAGGCGACAAACAAGCCGTTGCCGATGCCGAAGGCCACGCCGACCAGCATCCCGGCGCCAATCGCCAGGCCCGGCGGCAAGCCGGCGACCATCAAGCCGGCGGTCAGGGTGCCGGACAAGGCCATCACCGGCCCTACCGACAAATCGATGCCGCCGGTAAGAATCACGCAAGTCATGCCCACCGCGATAATCGCGTTGATCGACACCTGGCGCGCAATGTTCGACAGGTTGTTGGCCGTCAGGAAATTATCGCTGGCGAAGATCATCACCAGCGTCACCACCAGCAGCCCGACAAAGGGATAAAACGCCGGTGAGCGAATCAACCGCGCCAGGTTCAGCCGCAGCCGGCCAGGCGTCACGGCATTAATGGACGTATTCACTTGAGCCCCCTGTTGCATGGCGCATGACCTCTTGAGGATTGACGGCAGACGCTTCCAGTACCTTGACGATGGCGCCCTTGTGGAACACGGCGACGCGGTCGCACATGCCGATGACTTCCGGCAGTTCCGAGGAAATCATGATGATTGCGTAGCCTTGTTCGGTGAGGCTGCGCATCAGTGCGTAGATCTGCGCCTTGGCGCCAACATCGATGCCACGGGTGGGTTCGTCGAACACCAGCACGTCGCAGTGATGGTTGATCCAGCGGGCAATCACGACTTTCTGCTGGTTGCCGCCGCTAAGGTTGAACACCCGGCTCTCGCCGCTGGGAGCCTTGATCGACAGCTGGCGCATCAGCGCTTCGACGCTGGCGCATTCCTTGTCCTTGTCGATCAGGCCGCTGGCGTTCTGGTATTTGGGCAGGTTGTTGAGGGAGATGTTTTCGCGAATGCTGAAGTCGGTAATCAGCCCTTCGCTCTTGCGGCTTTCCGGCAGCAGGCCGATGCCATGGGCCAAGGCCTGGGCCGGGTCGTCGAGGGTAATTTTTTCGCCGCGCAGCCATACGTCTTTGCTCACCGATGGCAGCGCGCCCATCATGCCCAGCGCCAATTCGGTACGGCCGGAACCCACCAGGCCGGCAAAGCCGAGAATCTCGCCCTTGTGCAATTCAAAGTGGTTGTGGGGACCGTTGCGCACCAGTTGGATGTCCTTGACCTCCAGCAACAGCGGCCCACGTTCGCTGCTGGGCTTGGGCGGAAAGCTGCATTCCAGGCGGCGGCCGACCATCATTTCCACCAAGCGGTCGATATCGCTGTCGGCCACATCGGTGACGCCCACATTGCCGCCGTCGCGCAGCACGCTGATGCGGTCGCACACCTGGAAAATCTCCTCCAGGTGGTGAGAGATAAAAATCACCGCCACGCCCTGGCGCTTGAGCTCACGCATGATCTCGAACAGCAGCTCGGCTTCGCTCGGCGTCAGCGTGGCGGTGGGTTCGTCGAGCACCAGCAGCCGCGCATCCAGGGCCAGGGCCTTGGCGATCTCGACGAACTGCTGCTCGGCCACACTCAGGTGCTTGACCGCGCATTGCAGGTCGATGCTGACGCCGAGGCGCTTGAACAACGCCTCGCTCGCCTCGACCATTTCGCGCTTGCGCAACAGGCCGAAGCGGTTGCTCAGCTCATGGCCGAGGAAGATATTTTCCACTGCCGTGAGGTAGGGAATCAGGCTGAATTCCTGGAACACGATGCCAATACCAGCGGCAATCGCATCACGGTAGGTCGCGAACTGCCGGGCCTCGCCGTCGATCAGGATCTGCCCTTCATCCTGGTGCTCGACCCCGCCAAGGATCTTCATCAGGGTCGATTTGCCCGCGCCGTTTTCCCCGAGCAAGGCATGAATCTCGCCGCGCTGCACTTCCAGGTTGATCGCCTTGAGGGCTTGCACCCCCGGGTAGCGCTTACAGATATTTTCCAGCTTCAGAAGACTGCTCATACCGCCGACCTCGCATTCAGATGGATGACCTGTGCCCCACGCCTGGCGTGGGGCCTGGGTGTTTTACCAGCTGAAATCCTTGGCCTTGGCCTGGTCGATCAGGGTGATGTCCACCGGGATCGTGGCCGGCACTTGCGAGCCCCATTTCTTGGCCAGGGCGATGCCCAGGGCCAGGCGGATCTGGTCACGGGGGTATTGCGCGGAGGTGGCGATGAATTTGCTGCCGGGTTTCTGGATAGCCTTGATCGCTTCCGGCGCGCCGTCGACGCTCACCAGTTTGACGTCCAGGCCACTGGCTTCGATGGCCGAGAGTGCACCGAGGGAGCCGTTGTCGTTGACGCTGAAAATGCCCTTGAGGGTGGGTTGGGCTTGCAGCATGTTTTCGGTGACGGTCAGCGCCTGGTCACGTTCCTGCTTGCCGTTCTGGATGCTCACGATCTTGATGTCCGGGTGCTTGGCCACGGCCTCTTTGCAACCGCGTACGCGTTCCAGGATCGGCACCACGGCGATGCCGTCGAGGATGGCGATATTGCCCTTGTCACCGATGTTCTTGGCCAGGTATTCGCAGGCCTGGAAGCCGGCGTCGAAGTTTTTCGAGCCAACGAAGGAGTCCAGTGGGCCTTCGGCCTGGGCGTCGACGGCGACCACGACTACGCCGGCGGCATGGGCGGATTTGACGGCTGATTGCACGCCGACCGAGTCGGTGGGGTTGATCAGCAGAATGTCGATGCCCTTTTGCAGCATGTCTTCGACGTCGCTGACCTGTTTGGACACGTCGTGGCGGGCGTCGGTGATGATCAACTGCGCACCGATGGTCGCCCCGGCTTCCTGCAGGGCGTCTTTCATGGTGACGAAGTAAGGGTTGTTGATTTCCTGGAAGGACGCGCCGATGCGGATGGGGGCGGGTTTGGTGTCGGCCAGGGCCAGGCCAGAAGTGCCAAGATTGATGCTCAGAGCCAACAAACACAGGGTTTTCGGAAGCATTTTCATGGTAGGGATCTCTGTTTTGTTTTTATTTTTAGAGCAAATGTTATCGTTAACATTTTGTAAGAAGCTAGCAAAGAAATTGGGGGGTCGCAAGGGGTGTTTGATCGGTGGTGGCGGGGGTGGTGTACATATCCGTTGCTGCGGTCAGGGCGGCTATTGGTTCCGCTCTTACAGCGGGTCACTTTTGAAAGGAGCCCAAAAGTAACCAAAA